>CBFCYP010000186.1:0-5177 GCA_965602185.1 uncultured bacterium | reverse complement strand
GTATGCCATGTCATCCGGAAAAGGTAAAAAACGCAAAGAATCAAATAGACTACGGTTATGGCGATCAAATGCTTTTTTGGCATATCGAAATTAATGAATATCGATTTACGTTATCAAGCAAATAACCATGTTTCATATTATTTACCCTCAATCCAATTGGCTTTATAAATTTTTGTTGTATCGCCGTATACGATCAGATTCTTTTCCGTTGTAAACGACTCGATTTCTTTAAAGATGTCTGTTCGTGAAGGAATATAATCGAACCAATCCGGCGCAATAGCCAGATAGTCGACCCGTTTACTTCCGCTCATATACCTGAACGCTATAGAATCATCATTGACCATTTCAAGAGTTATATCCGGAGAAATAATCCCTTTAAGATCGACAATTTCCATACCGGAAAAATACCCTATCGCGCCGGCGTCGTTTACCGCTACAACATCGTCTTCCTCCACAAGAGTCCGCAGGAAAATCGCCGCTTCGACATTACGCTCGTTAATATTTCTTACGTTCGTGGCGTATACGGCGCTATGAAACAAGCATGATCCGGCGCTGAAAAGAATTAATAAAATAATTACGATTGTTCGAAAAAGATCATTATTTATCAAACGATACCAGAAGCTTGTCGATAAAATAAATCCTGCTATTATATAGAATAATGATATTAGGGTGAAATCGATGGCTATTCCCATTACGAATTGATCCACATTTTTTAAATAATCCGGGTTAATGTTTGCGGGATCCTGTACGGTTATCCCGATTATATAATCCCCGAAGAAAACGAATATTATTTTAACAAGGAGCACTAACGAAATCAGGATAGAACCGGAATACAAAAATGCCTTACTGACTTTCTTTTTCAGAGGAAAAATAAATCCCACTGCAGCCAGGATTATGAAAAGCGGAAGTAAATTTGCAATATACCTGTAGTTCTGGTAATCGGGCGAGGCGGCGGGAGCGATGGACCCCAGGATCGGTATATAAAAGACAATTATCAGAATCAGGAATAATCGTTTTGAAAAGCTCCCCGATGCCTTCTTTAAAATCCCGATAATTCCCGCAAAAATGGCGCAAAAAAGAACGGGATTGAGCCTTAATAGACTATATAAAAAGAGCTTGGAATAATGCAGGGGTAAAATTGTTAATGCCTTTATAGTACCTTTAGGATTTTTTTCAAATATTGAAGCCCATAAACCCTGGTCCTGTACTTTATAGCTGAACGTTCTGGGAAGGAGAGTGTTTGAGGTCTGAAAATTAAAAACGAAATATGGTGATGTAATGACCGCTATCATAAATAGCTTAATCAGCCAGTGAACATTTTTTTTTCTATCTGTTTTGATCCAGTTATAGAAATCGTGGATAAAGGCTGCCGCGATAAAGATCCCGCATTCCGGCCTGGCCAGGAAGGCCAGTGTGAAGAGGAAATAAGACAGGTAGCTATGCCTGTCATCCAGCGAGTTCGATTTGAAGTAGAAATAAAGTCCCCAGAGCGAGAGGGCGGAATAAAGCCCGATCTCCATCCCCGACAGCGCCCCCCAGATAACCGGCCAGCATAAAACCGAGAGGATGCCTGCCAGAAGAGATAGGAGTCTGTCTCTGGTTAGCTGCTCGGTGAGTTTATAAACCGCCAGTATGGCCAGCCATTGGGTGATCATGCCCAGGGCGACACCGCCGGTTACCGGTCCCAGTAGAAGCCACATGGGAACCAAAAGGAGAGTCCAGAGGGGAGCGGTCGCCCCCGCTATGGGGACACCGGGATTGAATGAGAAACCATGACCCGTCGCCAAATTCCTTGCGAACACCTGGTGAATCCAGGAATCGTCCAGTGGGAAGCCGGGGTAAGTCACTAAATTCATTCTCCATAAATAGACGGCGCAAACAGCCAGATAAACACTGGATATAATTATTAGATGTCTTATTGACATGGACGCATATTATCAGACCTGAGGAGTCTTTTCAAGGTTTTTATTGACAGTCAAAGCCGGATTAGTTAATATTTCTTGTGCGGAAAGCGATAGGAATAATCCCCGCGAGAAATCAATCAAAACGGTTCCCCGGAAAGATCCTGGCGGCTCTTGGCGGAGTTCCTCTGGTTGTCCGTGTCCTTAATTCCGCTAAAGAATCTAAGTTGCTTTCAGATAAATACATAGCCACGGATGATGAAAAAATCGCCACAGTTGTTGCGGATTATGGCGGCCGGGTTATAATGACCGGCACCCATCATAAAACCGGTACCGATCGCGTGGCCGAGGCGGCCTCAAAACTGGAAGATTGTGATATTATCGTGAATCTTCAAGCCGACGAACCGTTTATGACCGGCGATATTATCGATAAAGTCGTTTCAGCGCTCGAAGACCCCGATATTTATATGACCACCGCCTGCTCGAAGATTGAGGATGAAGACGACCTGAACGACCCCAACGTTGTTAAGGTCGTGCTGGATATAAACCACAACGCTATGTATTTTTCACGAAACAGAATACCGTCCGGAAGGTATGCCGGGGACGGCGCCGCCCGGGTATATGGTCATCTTGGTATTTACGGCTTTAAACGGGATTTTTTATATAAATTCGCGTCCCTGGAAAGATCCTCATTGGAGCTTTCTGAAAGCCTGGAGCAATTAAGAGCGATTGAGAACGGCTACAGGATAAAAACGGTTGTTGTTGAGGGATATTTTTCCGGGATCAACACCAGGGAGGATCTTTTAAAGGCCGAGGAAATGTTGGAGAGGAGGGATCGCCATAATGGCTGACAGAGATAGGAAGACAAAATTTATTTTCGTAACGGGCGGGGTTGTTTCATCGTTGGGGAAAGGTATCGCCGCGTCTTCCATAGGGCTCCTGTTGAAATCCAGGGGGCTCAGTGTCCGCCTGATGAAATGCGATCCATATATCAACGTCGATCCCGGCACCATGAATCCCTTCCAGCACGGCGAGGTTTTTGTGCTCGATGACGGCTCCGAGACCGATCTCGATCTCGGTCATTACGAACGATTTCTGGGGCAAAGCTTTACGAAGCTTTCGAATATTACATCGGGGCAGATTTATGACGCGGTGATTCAAAGGGAAAGGCAGGGGGGATATCTGGGGGCGACGGTACAGGTCATACCTCACATTACCAATGAAATTAAATCCCGCATAAGGCTTCTTGCGGGAAATCCCGAACCGGCCGACGTCGTGATCGTGGAGATCGGTGGAACTGTCGGAGATATCGAGTCGCTTCCTTTCCTCGAGGCAATTCGCCAGATGGCCCTGGAGGAATCCGATGAGAACACTCTTTTCATACATTTGACACTGGTTCCCTATATCGAAGGTTCCGGCGAGCTGAAAACGAAACCGACGCAACACTCCGTTAAGGCCTTGAGAGAGATCGGAATCGACGCCGATATTCTGATTTGTAGAAGCCCACAGCCGATTACCAGAGAGGTCAAAAAGAAAATCGGGCTTTTCTGCAACGTTCCCCCGGAAGCGGTTATTCAGGATATCGACATGGACTCCATATACGAGTTGCCCATACAGTTTCACCTTGAGCTTCTGGATAACCTGATGGTGCATTATCTGAAGCTGTTATGCAAGGATCTCGATTTGTCCAAATGGAATTCCATGATACACAAGTTGAAAAATCCGGAACATCAGGTCAAGATCGGTATCTGCGGAAAATATATCGATCTGCGGGACGCCTACAAGTCAATCGCGGAATCGTTCGTTCACGCCGGAGTGGCGAACAACGCGGGGGTAATAATCGAATGGATCTCATCCGAAGACATCTCCAGGGATGGTCCCGAGAAGCATCTTTCCGGAATAGACGGTTTGCTTGTACCGGGTGGATTCGGCGACAGGGGAATAGAGGGGAAAATCGATGCCGTGAAATACGTTCGCGAAAATAAAATTCCGTTTTTGGGTATTTGCCTCGGTTTGCAATGCGCGGTTATCGATCTTGCCCGTAATGAAGCTGGACTTGACGACGCAAACTCATCTGAATTTAATGGTAAGACCGCATACCCGGTGATCGATTTGATGGACGAGCAGAGGAATATTACCGACAAAGGCGGTACCATGAGGCTGGGGAGCTATCCCTGTAAAATATCATCGGGATCTCTGGCACATCGACTTTATAACTCTTCGAATATTAACGAGCGTCATCGACATCGGTACGAGGTCAATCCGGAGTACAAGAATAAGCTTGAAGAATGCGGAATGAAATTCTCGGGGCTTTCCCCCGACGGAAAGCTGGTGGAGATGATAGAACTGTCTTCGCACCCCTATTTCATAGCCTCGCAGTTTCATCCGGAACTGAAATCCCACCCCATGAATCCGCATCCGTTGTTCGTGGGCCTGGTCAAAGCCGCCATGGATTTCAAGTCGGGCAGAGGTGTCGAAGTTACCGATATTCAACATTCCAGCAAGTGATGATTTCTGTTATTAAAAAAATAACAGGTTCGGTGTTAATAATTATTTTTGCATGCGGCCTGTTCTTCTGCGGCGGTAAAAAACAAACAGGAAGACAGATTAAGCTTCCTTATCCCGATAATGAAACGGCCGAGTATTATCAGAGCCGGGTGGATTCATCCGAATATGAATGGTTTCTCAATTCCAAAGATGCCGCATGTTCTTTTATCAATGAATACCGTATGGTCGAAGGCGGATTTTCCGCCACGGACGCTATCCTGATAGGGGAGGGGATATTTCATGCTACAGTGGAGATCGAGCTTCCCGATAAAATTCTGGTGCTGGAGATGGAAAGACCGTTTAAGCACCTGGGACGAAAATCGATCTGGCAGGTGGTGGAGATGAAAGAGAAACCATGGCCGAAAGAGCAGTAAATATCGGCGGCGCGCCCGTGGGCGGCGAAAAGCTGGCCCTTATCGCCGGCCCCTGTGTGGTGGAATCGGAGGAGGTCGTCTTCAAGGCCGCCGAAACCGTGGCTGAAATCAGGGATAAATTTAAACTCCCGGTAATTTTCAAATCATCATACATGAAGGCCAATCGCCTTTCGGGAAAGTCGTTTTCGACAATCGGCATAGGAAAAGCATTATCGATCTTGCAAGAGGTCAAAGGCAAATTCAAACTGCCTATTCTTACCGACGTTCATACAATAGAGGAGATCGAGCTTGTCGTCGATATCGCCGACTGCCTGCAGATACCGGCCTTTTTATGCCGCCAGACCGAGCTGGTGGT
>CBFCYP010000185.1:0-5224 GCA_965602185.1 uncultured bacterium | reverse complement strand
GAAAATATGGGAAGTTCCGGAAAATAAGATAAAAATAGGTCTATTTTTAGATATAGGGCCGCTTCACGATATCTTTTCCCGCTGATTTTCCAATAAGGACCGGGATTGGCGGTTTTCCGTATAAACAGCGGGCAGGCCTTCGCCGCGGTCATAGGGCCGCTTATAGAGGTGCCGGTGCTGATCGGGCTGGTGAACGTGGCGCTGTGGTTCAGGAGGAGGTGGTTTGGGGAGGGGTGATTTCAATAATAAAATTTCTTTACGGTCAAGCATTAGCGGGAACGGGGGGTGAGGTGATGTTCGTATTATTTTTAGCCCTTTAAGCAAAGTAAAATAAATTGCTTTTTAGGTCAACACTCTCACCAAGTTAGGTGCGGACTTCTAATAATTCACATAACACTACTCTAACGAAATCCCGAAGTCGAATAACCTCCGTTTTATCAGTGGGTGTGTGTGTGGAAACGTTCGATCTTGTATAGACAGAACGCACAAAGGTGCCTACGGCCAAATCGACAGACTCCGTTGCTGACTCTGCAGGAGCACTGAGAACCATGTTTAAGCCCCTTTTCTTCAGAACGAAACGCACCTTCTGTTTCATCGTGGGGCCATTGGTGTCAGGTGATTGCTTGTAACCCGGCATTGCAGTAACATCCGCATCGGGAGCTAGATGATCCAATGTCTCTCGTAACGCTTCTCTGAGGTCAGTCGCAGGGCCTCTCCATGAAAATCGTTGCTCAGCTTGGAGGTCTAGAATGGCCTGTTGATATGAATAAGCAGCTGAAGGGACAATAAGGGACAATGTTTTTAGAATCAGTGTGTCCACCTCATTGTTCGTTTGATTAACAACTCCACCGCTGGGCGAAGTTATTATCCTTGAATCAATTTGAATAAGGCCCTTTCGTATATTTGATAAAAGAGTCTTATAGTGTTTGATGAGACCTCGCTTGTGGCACATTTCGAGAAGTTCTTGCATTAGAGTATCAACATTGCTGATATCATCATCTTGTTCTGATGCTCTTTTGATGTGTGGTCTTATATCTTTGAAATATTGCTCTACAAGTGCACGAAGAGAGTTTCGTCGTACCAGGGAGTAAAGTTGTGGTGAATCAATCTGATTTAGTTCCTTTCTGGCCTTCTCAACCATAAATACAAAATCTGAAATTCTGATAGGCATCTACTTGTCTTTTCCCGCCGGTAGGTTATGTGCAACTAAATTGTATCCCACCGCATTCAAAGTGTACTTTCCCTGACCCGGGGCCGCATCGAAATAGCCACCCGCTTTGGCGTCGATTAGAATCTGGCTCATTTTTGTTGGCAGTCTGTATTTGGCTTGCTTAAAGTATTTCACGAGGTCCTTGGAAGTTACAATCTCAGTACGCTCGGCCTCTGGGGCCAATTCGAGTAAATAATAAGCAACCACGCAAGCCATTTGTCTTGCCGACCTTGGCTGCTTTTGCTCTTTCAAAGTCCTAATGTCCTTGACTGTTGGAGGCTGTTTAGCCGAGGTAGGAGGAACAGCTGTTTGCGTTGATAAAGATGCCGATGTTGTTGGAGAATCCGTTCGAACACTCCCAATCTCTACGTTTAGATGTGAGCAAGCAGCCTCCACAGCGGTGAGCCTTGCCTCCGGCTTGAGCGAATTCAATGCGTCAATTATTTGATCAATAGCTTGCCCAAGAGTCACTTTCTCCTCTGCCATAGTATCTCCTTATATATCTTTATTTATTCCCAACATAATATACACAATTTCTTTTCAGATCAAAATAATCTCCCTCCTAGCCAATGTCAACAGGAAATAACAGATAACTTATTATACAATAAAACCTTATATACAAATTGTCAGGGTCTGGATAATAATGTTAATTCAAAGCATTGCTTTATTCTGAGTTTTGGGATCTTCTATAGTTTCCTGGCCACGACAGCGAATTCATCCGATTCCGGGTCGAACGGCGAACCGGCGACATCGGCAAATAATCTCTCAATCGAAAATCCGCAATCGGTGAATTCTTTTTCAAGCGATTCAGGGCTAAAATACTGCAGCCAGTTATAGAATGTTCGTGTGCGTTCTGCCTCCACTATCGTATATTTATCGAGGACGACCTTTTCATCATCGTATTTGAAGGTATTGAGAAATCCGTAGTATTTATTCGGCGACCAGAAACCATCGAGAAGATTGGCTTCATAAATCGCTTTCTCTTTGCGTTGATTAAATGCCATCAATGAATAAACGTCAAGAAGAACCGCACCGCCCGGCTTTAGAATTAGATGAAATTTGTCCATAATACATTTTCTTTGGACGGGGCTGAGGGCGCAGAAATCGCACATTATCATTAGAATAAGATCGAAGCGTTCATCGGTCTCGTACTCCATGTAATTCTGATTTATATATTTAATGGAAAGCCCCTCTTTGGCAGCGGTTTCTTTAGCGTACTGAATGGACCTTTTTGAAAAATCTACGCCGGTAATATCCGCCCGCTTTTTTGCCAGTATCGTGGTGTATAAACCCGGTCCGCAACCGAAATCGGCGATCTTCGCTCCAGCCTTAATGTTAAAATGAGAAACGATCCATTCTACGGATTTGTCGATGAATTTCGTATTTCTGGATGATACATCGATGTCTCCATTCAGGTGGTATTTGAGCATCTGCTCTGATGTATATTCGTCTGTCCACAAGTCACTTGTGGTGTAAAACTGAAATGTTTCAGGCCGCGCATTGATCTCCTCCAGTTTTTTGAACATCTACACCTCAAGAATTCTTACATTTGCTGAAAGCGTATTAACCGAAATTTACAATGTCATAAGTATAATTTCCTAACCAGCTAATAACAACACATTCAGGGCGAACGCCTAACATCCTCACCCTGTTCCGACATAGCCTTCAAGTAGAAAAAAAACCTTCTTAACTAAAATCCTTCCCCATGAATATTACCGTCAGGATTACGGTCAGTATAGCCCCGTTTCGCTCCCGATTCGCCCGCCAAACGCCATAAGGCCTTATACAGCACTACCTTCTATCTATCCGCCATATCTTTTTCGCGAATTTCCCCTCTAATCATTCTTTTCCCTTGACATTCAACGATTTATGTGTTTATTGTCGCGATAACTAATAACCCCGAAAGAAACGTTATAGAGAATACGTTAAAGAGGATTAATTGAAATTAGAACAACAAATACGTAGCGCGGCCAAAGAAGGCTATGACAGAATGAACAACAAAACGGCCGTACAAACAGTAAACGGATTTTATGAATTGGGCATCGCCCCGAATTTTATAAAAGAGATCGAGCGACTGAACTTTACAAATCCGACACCCATTCAAAAAAAAGCGATACCGGCCGGCATTCAGGGGAATGATATCATCGCCCTTGCCCGTACCGGTTCCGGCAAGACCCTGGCATATGGAATTCCCATGCTGCAGCGATTGTCAACAATGAAAGGAAGCGCCGGACTGGTTATGGTCCCGACTCGCGAACTGGCAATCCAGGTGGATGAATCACTTCGGGCGTTCAGCCGCTCAGTGCATATGCGGTCGGCAGTTTTAATCGGGGGAGCCCCGATATCTTTGCAGCAGAATGCTCTTAAAAAGCATCCCCGTATTATAATCGCCACCCCCGGACGGCTCCTGGATCATATCAAAAGAGGAACTGTCAATCTTGCCAATATCGGGGTTTTTATTTTAGATGAAGCCGACAGGATGCTCGATATGGGATTCATTCCCGACATTAAACAAATAATGAAATCAATTCCCGATAAACGTCAAACGATGCTGTTCGCGGCCACCATGCCGAAAGAAATCGAAGCTATTGCCGAGAAGCTTATGGAAAAGCCGACCCGCGTTGAAGTTGATCGTTCCGGCGCGACCCCCGCTGAGATCAGTCATGAAATGTTTTTCATTAAAAACCAGGATAAAAGACGGCTTCTGGCCGTCCAGCTCAATCAGCGTTCCGGTCCCGTGCTGGTTTTTACCCGTACGAAAAGGATGGCCAGTAAATTAACCGTTTCAGTAAATAATATGGGTTTCGCCGCGGCCGAAATTCATTCCGATCGAAGTCTGGGGCAAAGACGGAATGCCCTGGAAGGATTCAAGCGGGGACGATATCAGATCCTCATAGCGACCGATATCGCGGCCCGTGGAATCGATGTCTCGGGAATTGAACTGGTGGTCAACTACGATATGCCGGCTAATTCAGAGGATTATGTTCACCGTATCGGCCGCACGGGACGAGCCGGACATACCGGCCACGCCGTTTCTTTCGCTTCTGCCGAGCAAAGAGGATCAATCAGGAATCTCGAAAGATTTATGAAAACCAGAGTGGCGATTTCGGCTCTGCCGACCCTGCCCTCCGAAAGGCTCCTGTCGAAAAAGGCCGAACCTCCGAAAATGAAATTTGACACATTTAAGGAACCCTCCAGAGACGAGAGACCTCCGAAACGAAAATTCTCAAAAGATCGCTCTTTAAGACGGCAGCGCCCCAAAGAACACGCTTTCGCGAAGTTCGTTAAGAAACGGGCCGGATCGAGATAGAGGCATTTCAAAAGAAAAGATTCAAATCTACAGGTATTAAAACGTAAGGTCTTAAAACCTAAAGGCATATAACCGGCTGATTCCGGTAATGATATTTCTTTGATAACCGGGTATATCGCGCAATTTCCTCACCGCCTGCCAGCATTTTCATTTTGAATAGAAAAAGATATATGTGCTTGTATGGCAAAATATAATGGGTTCTATAGCCAGCCTGCCGGTGGCAGGATTGGAACAGACAACTCTGCAAGCCAGCGACGCTATTTCATTTTCTTGCGGTTCTGAAGGCGCAGAATAATAATCCTCCCAGGAGGATCCCGCCGCTTACGAATAACATTATCCATGCTGATGCCGGCATAGTTTTCAATCCCTTCCTTTCGATCTATACATAAAATATGCTGCCACGACAATCAACACCAGGATCAACCATCCGGCCAGTAATTCCGGGAGTCTTCCGTAATTTCCGTATGAGCCTCTGAACCGGCTGATGAATTCAGTCCCGATAAGGAATACCAGAACGATAGGCGTGAAATATTTTATGCTTATTTCCCACCATTTTCCAACACCGAATTCCGAGATGGAATTTGCATATTCTTTTATTTTCCCCGCGCCATAAATCCATCCTATGAATAAACAGGAACCGAGCACCGATATTCCCAGGGCAATATGATTCATGAAATGGTCGAGAATATCCAGCCAGAAAAATC
>CBFCYP010000184.1:0-5306 GCA_965602185.1 uncultured bacterium | reverse complement strand
TATTATCTGGAGGCGGGGGGAATCGAACCCCCGTCCGAAAACGCGTCCGAATGACCGTCTACGCGCGTAGGCGAATCTTTAATCTCGGCAGGCAAAACGCCAATCGCCGGGCTTTTTACCCGCCCAGCCCTCTGTTGTCTCGCGCCGCAAACGAGGGCCCGATGCGGCGCCAGCTCACCTGATCGACGCCCTGTCCCGAACCGGTAAGCGGATCCGGGCAGAACGGGCTACCTGTTTTTAGGCAGCCAGTGCATACGAATAATCGTTGGCACTTTTAAAGTGTTCCAGTTGTTTTACGAGGTTACCGGAGACCTCGACGCGCAGGTCAGACCTCAGCCATCCCGTCGAAACCTGTCGCCCCCATGTTTTCAAAGAGCAATCTGCAATTATAAGATCGGTAAATACTTGCCCAAACGCAACATATTCTATTACTATTTTTCCGATCGATTTGTTTCCGCGGCCGGCCTATCCCGTTAAAAATCATAATTTTACGGGGAATAAAATCCGGTTTTGGATGTAATTATCTATAAGGAGGTTTTAATGGTGTGTCTGTATGATTGCGTAAAATACTGTCTTATATTACGCCGTTTATAAAAAGAGCCAAAATAGAGATGTAATAATCAGTTCCGCTAAAGGGAAAAATAACGTTCAGCGAATCAAGTATGAGAAGGGGCTTTATTAAAACCCTCCTTGGTAGTGCAGTAACACTGTCAACCGTAAGCCCCTTCTCAAAATTATTCTCTCTGTAAATTCATAATACCGGCAATCTTAAGAGATGCCGGAACCGAGCCTGATTGAAGTGCAACGGGTTCATTTTACTAAAGTAATCATCATTTATAAAACGGGCATATCGAATTAAGAAATTCGCTTGCAAAACGGTCATAAATTGCTAATTTTCGGTTTGTTATAAATTTGTTAATTTTCCTGCAAGGAGATTTGATTGAGACCGAAAGTCAGATTTTTAGAAGATAGTCTGATAGAGAATATAATATCGGAAGCCCGGATCCTGCTTCGCGAACTGGGCGTCGAGATCCATAATGATTCCGTCTTAAGCCTTCTCGGCGATCATGGCGCGAAAATAGATAAAGCGAAAAAGCGCGCATTTTACACCGCTGATATTATCGACAGAAGCCTGAAATCCGCTCCCCCCTCTTTCAAGCTATACGATTCATCGGGAAACCGGGCGGTGGATCTCTCCGGATACAATGTCAATTTCACGCCGGGTTCGGCGGCTATAAACATACTCGATTACGAATCGAACAAGATCAAAAGGCCGGTAACATCGGATTATGTCCGTTACGTCAGGTTGATGCAAAGTATGGATAATATCGCCTCGCAATCCACCTGTATGATACCGTCGGACGTTACGGAGAAAATATCCGACAGCTACAGGTTATATTTGAGCCTTCTTTTCTGCGAAAAACCGGTCGTAACAGGTACGTTTACAATCGAAGCTTTCGAGATAATGAAGAACCTGCAGATCGCCGTCCGCGGTTCGGAAGAAGCTCTCAAAGAGAAACCGCTGACGATATTTTCCTGCTGTCCCACGGCGCCTCTTAAATGGAGCGATGTCACCTCGCAGAACGTCGTCGATTGCGCGAAATACTCGATACCGGTGGAATATATCTCCATGCCTCTCTCCGGTTTCATGGCGCCGGTAACTCTGGTGGGAACATTAATCCAGCATACTGCCGAGACTTTGAGCGGGCTGGTAATAAGTCAGCTGACCAATCCCGGCGCGCCTGTTTTATACGGCGGTTCCCCGGCCGTTTTCGATATCAGGTACGAGACCACACCCATGGGGGATATCGGTACCATGATGATCGATTGCGCTTATAACGAGATCGGGAAATATCTCGGATTGCCGACCCAGGCCTATATCGGGTTAAGTGACGCCAAGCAGCTTGACGCGCAGGCCGGGCTGGAATCGTCGATGGGCGCAACGCTGGCGGCGCTCGCCGGCATAAACAATATATCAGGTCCAGGTATGCTCGATTTCGAAAGCTGTTTCAGCCTGGAGAAGCTGGTTCTGGATAACGAAATTTGCGGCATGGTTTTCAGGATGATTGAAGGGATAGAGCCCAGAGAGGATTTCCCATCGCTGCCGATTTTTAATGAGTTTTTAAAGGAGCGGCATTTGCTTATCGCCGATCATACCCGGAAATTTTTGAAAGACGAGATCTATTTCCCGAAACCGGTGATCGACAGGGCCAACAGATCCAGGTGGCAGGAAGAGGGCGGCCAAACATTGAGGGAAAGGGCTCATAGACTGATTGAAAAAAGTCTGGCCGATTATCAACCGGTAAAATTATCTCCTGATACACTAAACGAATTAACCGCCCTGATGACCGCGGAAGCTCGTCGATTCGGTATGGAATCCCTTCCCGAAACGGCCATAAATGATTGAAATATTCGAAATACCGATTAGAAAGGTCGTTCCGACAGTTGCGGATGTTCTTCTGGAGCAGGGAATACAGGATTTAAAATCCGCAGATGAAAGGATACTGAATATAGCCGAAAAATCAATTGATGATTATAATAGATATTCTCAACCGGCCGGAATTATAAGAGAAATATCCTGCGGCGATTTTGATATTATATATCAAGGTGAGGGAAATAACGAACCTAATACTCCACTGGATTTAATTTATCCGGCGTCGGCCGGGCTGGTTCTTTTCGCGGTTACAATAGGTGATGATATATCAAAGAAGATAACGTCGTATTTCGATGAGGATGAATTTGCAGCGGGTTCCATGCTCGATTCGGCGGCGTCCGCCGGAACGGAGCTGATCGCGGATTACGTTGAATCGCTTTATAAAAAAAAACTAAATGAAAACCATGAACACGCCCGGACCATGGGATCGATGCGCTTCAGCCCCGGTTATTGCGGCTGGGATCTATCCGGACAGAAAAGACTGTTTGAGTATCTTCAACCGGATAAAATCGGGATAAAGCTGACCGACAGCTACCTTATGAAACCGTTGAAATCCATAAGCGGCGTTATTGTTATGGGCCCCATACATATTTTCGAGTTTGAAGATAATTTTGTATTTTGCGCGGAATGCAGCGATCATTCTTGCCTGGAAAGAATAAAATCGTTAAAGGAAAACAATTAATATTTCAATGTGGGATTTAGCATATGGAGCTTTTAGATCAGCTTAAAGACAGCCTGCAAAAGGGTGATCCGGAACAGGTATCCAGTTTAACCAGACAGGGCGTAAATGACAAAATTGATGTTAAGACTATTCTCGATGACGGTTTGATCGCCGGAATGAATATAGTCGGCGCCAAATTCAAAGAGCATGAAATCTTCCTTCCCGATGTTCTCCTGGCGGCCAAGGCGATGTATGCCGGTATGGATATATTGAAGCCATTGATGATAAAGGAGGGGATTCCGACAGTGGGGAAAGTGGTAATCGGTACCGTCCACGGTGATCTTCATGATATCGGCAAGAACCTGGTGGGAATAATGTTGAAGGGGGCGGGATTCGAGGTTGTCGACCTGGGACGGGACGTTCCGGCGGAGAAGTTCATCGAGGCCGCCATCGAATCCGACGCGAAGGTCATCGGCATGTCGGCCCTTCTTACCACGACTATGCCGGTAATGAAAAAGGTAATTGAGCTGGCAAAAGAAGAAGGCGTTTACGACAGGGTGAAAATTATTGTCGGCGGAGCGCCCCTTTCAAAGGAATATGCCGAACAGATAGGCGCGCACGCCTATTGTTATGACGGGGTTAACGCGGTGGATCGTGTTAAGGAATTCGTGAAGGCAAAATAGATGGATTCCTTTCTAAAAAGAATCGGAGATGGCGAGGTTTTGCTGGGCGACGGGGCGCTGGGTACCATGCTCATTCAAAGAGGGCTCCGGTCCGGCGAGTGTCCGGAAAAGTTAAGCATGGAAAAACCCGAATTGCTGGAGGAGATAGCGTCCCTGTATCTGAAGGCCGGTTCGGATATTATCAGCACCAATACTTTCGGCGGGCACCCGTTGAAGCTCGAGCAATACGCTTTGCATGATAAAACCGAAAAAATAAACAGGGCTGGTGTCAAGGCGATAAGAAATACGGTAAAGGGCAAAGCATATTTGGCGGCGTCATGCGGGCCGTGCGGGAAGTTATTAAAACCCTACGGTGATACTGATCCCGAGATTATTTCTGAAGGATACGAAAAACAGATAACGGCTTTGATCGAAGAAGGAGTGGACGTCATATATTTCGAAACCATGATCGATCTGGCCGAAGCTTTGCTGGGAGTAAAGGCGGCAAAATCGATCGCGCCGGAGATTCCTGTATGCGCAACCATGACATTCGATGTTACGCCCAGGGGATTTTTCACCGTAATGGGTAATACCATCGAACAGGCAGCCAAAGAGCTTGAAACCGCCGGGGCCAACGTGGTGGGCTCGAACTGCGGTAACGGCATTGAGAATATGGTTAAAATAGCGCGGGAATTTAAGAAACATTCAAAGCTCCCCATATTGATTCAGTCAAACGCCGGTTTGCCGGCTGTAAAGGGCGACATACTCGAATACGCCGAAACGCCGGAATTTATGGCTGAGAGAGTCAAGACGATGCTGGACCTTGGTATAAATATTATCGGGGGATGCTGCGGCACTACGCCTCACCATATTACCTCTTTTAGAAAAACAATCGACAATTACAAATAATTAAGGGTATCTATTTTATAGCTGATTCGATAAATAGCGATAAATAATATACATAGCTCCAAAAACAGATGTTTAGCGGATCTTACTCGCTATGAATTTGCCGTCCCGAGTGATATATGAACGCTTGACATGTTCGAATGTCGATACTATATTAAAACGAAGAGCGTACTTCGGATTTTGTTGCGAAGTAATTTTGAGGGAGCCGCGCAAAAACTGAATTTCAACATAACTATTTGAGCTTTCTTGTTTTTTTTCGGAAGATAAAAATCCTTGATGCAATATCTGCGTGATTCTAATCTCTTCGAATTACCGAAATATATATTTATTCAATAAATGGCGATAAATGTAAGGAGAAGCGTATGGGAAAAGGTAGACTTGTGTTCCGGGCCGTTATTGCGGCTTTGTTATTTTCTTGTTCCGCCGCTTTTGCATTCCAGAATACCGGAGAAGTCAAGACAGCCAAGGTGACAAAGCAGAAGTACCTGGCGGATTATGAATCGCGTACTCTGCTAAAAAGATCTCCTGCCTGGGATAAATTCAGACAGGATTTCGGCCAAAACGTTCGGGTTACCTGGAATCTGAATTCCAATACTCCCCACAGGATCGTGACATCCGGGCTGAAACTGGCTCAGGACCTCGA
>CBFCYP010000183.1:0-5329 GCA_965602185.1 uncultured bacterium | reverse complement strand
AGATCGACCCTTTTCAGCATTTTGAAATTGAATTTTCATATGGATATTATTAAATTAAATTTAGATGGAATCTTTCTTGAATATTATTAAAAGAAGAAAAATAGCAGCTGGCATTTTTATTATTTCTTTTATCATCGATTTATATTTCGTAATTTTCTTATTAATAGAATTTGATTTTAATGGAGAAAATAGCCGCCTTGATCGGCAATTGTTTCTTTTCTTGATCATTTTTATTATTTATTTTCTTGGTGTATTATTTATCAAACCTCAAAATAGAGAAAATTCTTTATATGGAATCAAAATTGACTGGCAGCATTGGGCGGATCGCTTGGCAATAACTTTCGTATTATATTTTGGGGTGATTTTGATAACCATATCGTTAGCTTTGTTTTTCAGTCTTTTTAATATTTTAAGTATATTAATATATGGGAAGCATTTACCCGCGAATTGGATAATATCGGTATTAATTATAATACCTCAATTTGCGTTATATCGCACTATCAGAGCTTGGCAATCGCGAAACAAACCGATAAAAGAACGCGTCTATAAATTGAAATTATAGAATATCCTCACACCCTCAGCGACTCAATCGCCTTTTTATAATCCTTCGACCCGAAGATATAACTCCCCGCCACGATAACCGTCGCTCCCGCGCCAACCGCCGTTTTAACCGTCTCGCCGTTAAGCCCGCCATCGACCTCGATCTGGTATTTATAACCGATTTCGGTTTTCAGCCTTGCGGCCTCTTTTATCGTGGGGACGGTCGATCGTATAAACTCCTGGCCGCCGAAACCGGGGTAGACCGTCATAATAAGAAGCATATCGATCAGGTCGAGATAATCCTCGATAAGCTCCATGGTGGCGTCAGGCTTGATGCTTACCCCGAACTCCTTCCCGAAGCTTTTGGTGATCTCGTGCAGCTGCGGAATCGGCGCGGCCACTTCGGCGTGCACGGTGATATTGTCGGCTCCGGCTTTGATAAACTTCTCTATATAAACCTGCGGGTTGTCGATCATCAGGTGAACGTCCAGAAACAGGTCGGTGATCTTTTTTAACGCCTTGACCAGACCCGGGCCGTAGGTGAGGTTGGGCACGAAATGCCCGTCCATGATATCGATATGAATCAGGTCCGCGCCCGCCTTTTCGATCGCCCTTATCTCGTCCGCGAGATGCAGGATATCCGCAGATAGAATTGACGGCGCCACTTTTATCTCATGCATCGATTACTCCAATTTCGAGATCGTAAGATCGACTACGCTCCATTTCCGGACCTCATCTCCCGCCGGTATCGATTGCCATATCACCGTTTCCGGCAACAGGTCGTTATGGACCTCGTATCCCAGCTCGCCGATTAAAAGGAAATTCTCCTCCGCCAGCGCATACGCCGACTGCAGATCCATCTGAATAAAATCGGGAACCACCACCAACTGGCCGGCATCCGTCCTGTTGACCAGAAGCTGCACTTCGGCGTTGAGTTTCATCACCGTACCCTCGTACGGAGCCGAACCGAGTATAACACCGTCCGGTTTGGATTCATCTATAAGCCAGATAATTTCACCCGGCCGGAGTCCCTCTTTCTCCAGTAAAAACCGGGCCTCCCTCAACGAATATCCCTCAAGCTCCGGAACCGTCGCCGACGCCGATCCCTTGCTGATGGTTAGAATTACCCGTCTTCCTTTTTTGACCGTCTCGCCGCCCTCCGGCCTCTGGCTTATAACCGCGCCCATGGGAAGTTCCTGATGGAACTCCTCGTTACCTTTGATTAGCCCCAACCCCACGTCGTTCAATTTGGCTTCGGCGGCGCGCAGAGAAAGACTTGTTACATCGGGTACCCTCGCTTCCGAGCCTTCTTTTACTATGAGGGGCATGATGATATAGTTCAGAATCAGTGCTATTATCACCATTCCCACAAAGAAAACGCCAAGCGATATTCCCGCGCCCAGGATATTCTCCTGATCAAACTTTAGATTTAACCTGATCTTCTTAATCTCGCGAACCCTCCTCCTCCAATGCCGTGTCTATGCGGCCAGCTTCTGTATATACCCGTTTCGGTTTTAAACGGTTCAACCAGCGGTGAGTTTCCATCCTCCAGTTGAAAGTCCTGATTTTTATTTAAAAAACCATGAACGACGTCCTCAATCTCCTCCGGTTCCGTGGTGCAGGTTGAATAGACAATTACCCCGCCGTTATCGGCGAATTCGGCGGTCTTCTCCAAAAGCTTCTTCTGCATATCGGATAAAATCATAATATCTTTTTCCGATTTAGTCCATCTTAAATCCGCGTTGCTTGATATGGTGCCGAGACCGCTGCAGGGAACATCAAGCAGTATATATTTGAATTTCTCCCACGGAGTGAAATGCAGAATGTCGCTTTCCCGAATTTCCATATTTTTTAAACCGGTTCTGTCGATATTTTTTTTCAACTCATTTAATCGCTGAGGATTGTAATCTACCGCAATTATCCGCCCGGTTTCGCCAACTCGATCCGCAAGCCCGATTGTCTTGCCGCCCGGGGCGGCGCATAGATCCAGAACAGTCGAACCGGGGGGAGGATCCAACAGGTATAACGGCAGACCCTGAGATTCATCCTGGACGATTAGATATCCCGATGTAAAAAGCTCGTGGTTTAATATTGTTCCGGCGTCGTTCGAACTGAAATAATCCGGAAAATAATCTCCGGGGCTTATCTCGACGCTGTTATTTGATAGCATTCGCATAGCTTCGTCCCGGGATATTTTCGATTTCAGAATCTTGAAAAATATCTTCGACCGCCTGTTCCCGGCTCTCAACAACGATTCAGTTTCTTCGCTTCCCAGTCTCTCCAACCATCTCCTTACCAGCCAAACGGGATAAGAATAAAATACGGAAAGGTGTTGTAACGGTTCTTTAGCTTTATCGGGAAATCTTACTTTTTTCGGTTGCATAAGGTAAGCTCTAAGTACTGCATTTACGAAACCGGCGCTTTTCTCTGATATTATATTTTTTACCGCTGATACCGTTTCGTCAACCGCGGCAAAATCCGGTACGGATGACATTTCCGTTAATTGGTAAAACCCCAGGAATAATGCGGCCCTGATTTCCACCGCTTGCTGTTTGATCGGAGCTTTTATATATGCCTGAGCGATAAATTCCAACCTCTTCTGGTATTTAATTGTGCCCAGCGTCATTTCCCGGACCAGGGCTTTATCTCTTTCAGGGAAATTTAAAGGGATAATTTCATTCAGTATCCCCGCAGGGTCTTTTCCGGTGTTATAAAATTTTATTAACGCCCCAAGCGTTAATTCGCGAGAATTCGGCATGTTATTATTCATACCAGGTCCAGGGGATCGATTAATCGTCCGCCGAATTTCTGGAATTGACTTTTCCTGTGTATCGTCAAGGGCTTAACGGCGTCGGGTTCAAATCCCAATCCGAAAATCAGTATTTCATCCGGTTTGATATGACCGTCGGGGGTCTGCGAAATATCGGCATAAAGCGTATTGTCCAGAAGTTCTAAATTCTCGATAAATTTCCCCGCCTCTACCTCTCTGGTCACCTTTTCCCGGGTTCTTACAACCGTGACTTTTTTATCATTCAGCAGTGTGGTTATTTTTTTCCGTCCGATTTTATATCCTTCCGGTATGGGGATTTCATACCTCGCGAAATTCAGCTGCTTTACCAGGGACCCCGGTTTCGCGAAATAATATTTGTGTCCCAGTACCCCTATATATTCCGGGAACGCCGGTCCGAGATTTTTCAAGAACTCCTCTCTGAACGGTTCAGTCAAAACCATGTCGAAATATTCCGCCTCGGACGTGTATCCCACCGGGAGCGGCGGCCCGAATGAGACTTTCTGATGCGGGTTAAAGCCTTCGCTGTACGCGACCGGGATTTCGCTTCGCCTGACAGCTCTGAAAATCGTGCGAATGTTATCCAGATGTGATAAAAACCTCAGCTCCAGCCCTATAGAGTAACGGATTCTCAAACGATAAGTCCCTTTGGGCAGGGTGGAGTGTTTGACGGTTCTCTTGGCTTTTCTGCCAAAACCATCATCGAGCCTTGTCGCTTGAGTTACCCTGTTTTTCCGGGTAAATGCGGTCTTCGGGGGAATTCCCTCCCTGGAATCGCTATTATCCTTTCTTAAAAACTCCTTTGAAATCCCTTTATCGATATGATCCCAGGGGAGTGCGGAGTCTTCATCGATAGACCCGGTGTAATGGGAGATGTCTAATCCGGTTTCCTCAAACGCCGCCTGCCACCTTCGAACATCGAAAAACTCCGACCACCCGTCAAGACGGCATCCATTTTTATAGGCATTATATATAGCCTCTCCGATTTTCCTGTCGCCACGCGAAATGGCCGCCTCGATCGATGTCAGATCGAGGTCCCGGAATTTCAGATTGATGTTGGATTTTCTCGCTCGTTTGGAGATCTTCTCAAATATTTTTTCCAACTCCTCTTTAGACGCCAGTTCTTCCCATTGCCACGGCGTATGGCTTTTGGGGCAGAATGGTGATATTGAAACGTTAATATTAATCCTGCGGCTGCCCTGACGCGCCATATAAGATGCTTTTCTGAGGATCGATATTATGGCCTCTATATCCTCCGCGGTTTCACCCGGAAGGCCTATCATAAAATAAAACTTTATGGTCTGCCAGCCGGCATTAACCGCGTTTTCGACAGCGGTATATATTTGCTCGTCAGAAATATCCTTCCCCAGAGCTTTTCTCAATCTTTCTGTCCCGGCCTCCGGCGCGATCGTCAAACCGGGCTTTCTGGTCGTTGAAATATAATCGAGCAGCTCCGGCGTTATGGTCTCCGGTCTTAAAGAAGGTAATCCAAGTCCCACTTTTTTATCCGCCAGAACGGGGCAGGTCAATTCCAGCAATTCGTTCAACCTGTCGAAGTCTGTCGACGATAAAGACAGCAATGTGATATCACCATATCCCGTGGCTGAAAGACTGTCGATAATTTCAGACTTAATCGATTGCACGTCTCTCTGTCTTCTCGGTCGATATTGATAACCCGCCTGGCAAAATCTGCAGCCCCGAACGCAACCCCTCATTATCTCCACGGCCAGATGATCCTGGCTGATTTCTATATAGGGAACAATCGGTTTGGCGGGATAATATTCATCCTTTAATTCCGAGACGGACCTGATCTTTATCTTTTCAGGGACGTTCGATTTGAGTTTCTCGATTCTCTCGAAATTACCATTACTCGTATAAATCGGTTTGTAGAATCCCGGAACGTAAACGCCCGGAATATCGGCGAATTTTTCCAGGATGCTTTCCCTGCTCATCCCTGAATCTCTCGATCCCTTAATCGATTCGATGATTTCATGAATGGCC
>CBFCYP010000182.1:0-5352 GCA_965602185.1 uncultured bacterium | reverse complement strand
GCCGAATATATTCTGGCGTCGGATGCCTACTATTATTATTGGGATCTCGGCGCATTGGATCCGGGGGACATAATAAAACGACGATATCGAATAGAATTGAAAGATGCCTCGTACGGCGATTATGAGCCGATTCTCAGTTCTATTCCGGTCAACAGAGCGACTGTTACAGTCGAGTATCCGGTGGATGATTGGTCTTTGAAATATTGTGTCGATAACGGTGATATTCATGTTGAGGGGGATAGAGGCGAGATGAAATTCGAATGGGAGAATTTACCTGGTCTGGATGATTCGGATTTTGAAAAATCTCCCAGAGACGTATTACCCGGGATTTGGTATTTGTTTAAATCAAAAAAAGGAAAGAGAGACTTTTCGGATTGGAACAGCGTATACGAATGGCATCTGGATCTTTGTGAGGGCACATCGCTGACGGAAAAAGATCTGGATTTACTGGATATCGCGAGCACTCCGGAAGAGATATTTTCGAAGATTATTAGGGAATGCCGATACGTAGCGGTCGAGATAAAGGAGGGCAGAGTGAAACCGATGCCCGCCGCCAAGGTGTGGGCCCAGGGATATGGTGACTGTAAAGCTCTTGCGAATCTATATGTCAGCTGGCTCAAGCTGGCGGGTTATGAAGCGTGGCCGGTGTTGGTTAGATCCAGAAATTCATTTCTCGGCAGCCCGGATTTTCCATCCCCGTATCAGTTTGATCATGAGATTGCGGCTTTCATTTCGGTAGACGGGGATACCGTTTACCAGGATCTCACCGCCGAAAGCATACCGTTCGGCGATATACCGATCAGTCATTATGGCGATTTCGCTTTACCTTTGAAGGCGAATACGGTCCCGATAAGGTTGCCTTATTCTCCGGAGGAACCGGATACAATCAGATGTTCAATTAGCGGTGTGATAGATGAATCATTCGATTTGAGTGGTCAGGTTGAATACCGCATCTCGGGGCAGAGGGCAATATGGGACATATGGAGAGCTAAAAACGCCCGGAAAGGCGTTGATAGGAAATCCATCATCAAGGCCGATTTTGAATCCGCGATGAAGGGGGCGGTGTTTGATAATATCGAAGAACATTTTCAAGGTGATACCGTCATTATCCGAACGGCCGATATAAGAAAACGGAATATAGGTTTTATGCTTGATACCCTGGTAATATTAAAACCCTGGATAATGGATTTTCTGACATACGATATTGAAATCGATACCGGCAGGACATGGCCCACAATTTTACGGCGTAACGTTATTTATATAGCCGAATATCAGTGTAAACTGAATGGTGTATTGTTGGGAAAATCGGCTGATAATGCAATACCATCGATTTCCGGGGGTTTTGAGTTTAATTTAATTGACGAGTCTTATTATGATTCACTGAAGGTTAAAACCGTTTTATATTTGCCTCCTCAAATATTGGAGCCGGATGATTATCTTTCATATGCGGCCAACAGGTCATTGGTTTCTGAAGCGTTGGGCAAAGGATTATATTATGAGAAAAAGAACTGATTATTTTATAGAAAATATATTTAGTTTGAATCGACAGCGGGCGGTTTAAAAGATATAAACCGCCCGCTTTAAAGCGCTATCTTTTCTTTTTGTGCAGATAGCAGTATTTTGACGGCGGTATTGCCATACGTTTGCATCTTTTACCGTCTTTGGTTTTACCCGCGCAGCGGACTTTCTTTTTAGCCTTCTTCTTTGCCGGCATTAGTGTCCTCCTTGAATGAAAAGAGTGGTTATGGCTTATGCTTTTTTATATCGAAAAAATGTTTGTGTCAATAGAAATATTTCAGATTTGCTCTCAATTGTTGTGATACTGAGGCGAAAGCTACTACATTCTAAATCTGAAAGAGATATTGCAGTTTCATGAAATATTGCCTCGAAGTTAACCGGGTCGTTTCATCCAATCCGTCATCGCCGATGTTTTCATAATGGGTATATCGGTATGTCGATCCCAGGTAGAAAACGGAAAACGGGCTTAATCTATATGTAAGAAGCGGATCGAAATCGAACGTTTCATAAATATCGTCGTATTGAAATAGCATTCGCAGAGAAAGCTCGGGGGTGAATTGATAATTGACCCTGGTTCTGGTTACATAATCCTTATAGAGGTTTTCTCCGGATTCAAGCTCATCGCTTCTGGTGTAATTATATGACGATTCTATTAATATCCTGTCAACCGGTTTGATATCGGCGCCAAAATTCAGGCTGGTTGCTTTTCCCATTACAGGAGGATCCTGCAGGCGGGCGATCAGGTGACCATGATTTAGGGAAAAAGAAAGACCCAGCATCTCTGAAAAGTCCGAATGAGTGCAATAATGAAATTGCCAGACATTATCAAATTCAATCTCCCTGAATCTTTCAGAAGTACGTGTAAAAGAGGGATGGATTTCTGTTTGTCCTTTCAGAGAAGCGGCAAACCCCACGGTGAAGTATTTTTCTTTAGTTTCACCCTCGAAATTCCACTTATAAGAAGCGTCAAAATTGGGATTAAGATACTCAATAAACTTATCCTCGAAATATATCGCATAATTCGAGAACAAGGTTAATTCTCTTTGATTATTGCTTGTTCGAAATCCATTATCGGCCCGGTAGATTGGGCTGAACTCGATTAGGCCGAGATCGAAATTCACATGCCGAGATCTTTCCTCGAGGTTTACCATGAATCCGTGGCCCGAGAATGATTCCCCGGCAAGAATCGAAGTGTACTTGCCATCATCAAATGTGGAATTAACTATGCCTCTGTCTATAAGTTGATTAATCTGCGCGTTCAACTCATCGCGGTCGGGCTCTTCGGTGAAACTTCTTATAAATTCAATTTGGGTGCGCCGTTTTTTGTGATATTCTCTAAGTGCAATCTCCTCTAAAGGGAGCTGGGCCTCCCTTCAAATATGCAACAAGGTAAATCACATCAAGACCATTTGTACTACAATCACCGTTGGCATCACCGGCGAGTATGGGATCAGGTGCATTCCCGGAGCCTTTTAAGTAAGCAACAAGGTACGTGACATCAAGGCCGTTGACGAAACCATCAGTATTTGCATCACCAGGCAAAAAAGCGAGACGGGGCGCGGTGGCAAGATAAGTTCGCCTTCTCCATCTTTGGGAGATATCATGTCCGGCATTGTATGCAATAATATATCGACAATTTTCTTCATCAATAACCAGAGTCGGAGTTCTCTGGAATCCCTCGGTGGGAACTCCATTTGGAAATTGACCCGGCGCTATAATTGGATTATCCGGATGGCTGATCCAGGTATCGCCCCAATCGGGCGACCAATAATATGCAAGATGACCAAAACCCGCATAATTCTGATTCGAGACCGTAATTATCATATGAACACCATCGGCTATTGTATCACCGGTGCAATGAGCCTGCCAGGATCCTCGAAAAGAAAATCCATCAGGCCAGGGCAACGTCCATCGATATGCAGGATTTTCAGGATCTGAAGGATCAAAAGTCGGTTCAATATTTTTTATCCATCCCGTTTTGCCATCTTCACTATCCGCGTATGAGATCCGCCAGTTCCAGTATGAGCCCGGTGAACCATTCAGGCCGCGATAAAACAATCTTACTTTGCCATGATCTCCAGGACGAGGAATCCATACAGGAGTCGGCTCCGATAAGCCACCTTTTATTTCGCCATTGTTGTTCCACCCCTCTTCCCACCAATATTCCGCTACCAGAATATTTTCATAATCCTGGGTAAAGGGAACACCAATGGTTGGCGGAGTAACGCTGGTCGAAACCTGAATAGCGCCAACATGACCCGGCAAGCTGTCCCATTCGGGGTGTAAATGCTTGGTGCCGGGACGCACAGTATTATATATCAGATGTTCACCTGTTATCGGGTGTTGAATGTAGCCGGGGGTATCGGTATGGCTCCAGGCCGGCCCCGGGATCGGGCCTCCGGGAATCACCAGAGGTGTATATTTTATCTTTGTGATCGGATCATATCCTAACGACCAATTATCGAGAATGTTCTCCTCAAGGGGGCGTTGAGTCATGTATGTTTCATGGTAACTATGATATAGAAGTTTGATATTATTATCCTGTATGAACATGAACTCTTCTCCGACTATTCCACCCCAATCGCCATATAAATGCGTTTGATATTGAGGATTATCAGGATGAGGGGCGGTAATGTATCCGATTGGCGTAAACTGTGGCCATTCTCCAAGCGGGCCATCGTCTGCTCTTGATACGGGGACGAAAATAAAGATAATGTAAATTACTAACATTCGAATATTTTCAAACATCCAATTACTCCCGTAGCAGATGAATTCTTTTCGGCAATCGCCTTCTATTATAGAATATCGTCAATTAATCACTACATGCAAGGGCTTTTCAATGGCATCAACGATTATAGTTAACATTCAATTAATCAAATTCCCGCGCCGTTATTTGTCTTACAACGAGTTACAATTATTTATATCAGACATAGTATTAGGTAATTCAAAGATACGATAAAAGTTTAGTCTGTTTATTTGCATATAATCAATTGACATTAGCCTCCAAAACAGTATTTTAAATCTAGGTTTATTGCATTTTTTTGGGAGAGACGTTTTGAAAAACAAATATCACATAACCGGCTTTATGGCCGCGATTATCATGTCGGCCGCACCAATTATTTTAGCGGAACGGGATTCAGAAGAATATAACAATCAGCAATCAAGGGCGGAATCGAGAGATCTGGAAGAGAATATTCAATTTAATAAATTAATTATCCCGGAGGATGTTCAAAAGCGATTCGCGGCCCTGGACAAGCTTCCCCCTCCCATGTTGCTCAATACGCTCGAATATTTCGACTGGCGCGTGTTGGGAGGTGTCACCCCGGCAAAAAATCAGGGGCAATGTGGTTCCTGCTGGGCCTTCGCAGCTACTGGAGCCTTTGAATCTGCCGTATTAATCGCAGACGGGATTTTGTGGGACCTGTCCGAACAGCAGGTGCTTTCGTGTAATGCCGAAGGATATAGTTGTGATGGCGGATGGATGGATGGCGGATGGAATCTATTTATGGGATATGGCGCGATTGAAGAATCTGACATGCCATATCAGGCGGATGATAACGTGCCATGCACACAGTCGAATTATGCGCCAGTAGCGTTTCTCCAGGATTTTGAGGATATTCCCAATAACATCAACGCTATTAAAAATGCTCTAATGAATGGTCCGGTAACCACGACATATTTACATTCTCCAGATTTTCAATATGACTGTTACTGGCAAGATCCTCCCGACTATTTAAACCATGTTGTGGTAATCGTGGGCTGGGATGATAATATGTGCGACGGCCACGGCGCCTGGATCGTGAAGAATAGCCTGGGTCCCTACCACGGCGATAA
>CBFCYP010000181.1:0-5393 GCA_965602185.1 uncultured bacterium | reverse complement strand
TCGCCCATCTTGAAACCCTGCCAGCGGGCGCCCTTGAGCAGGTACGGTATGGTCGACATGGAATCGAATCCGCCGATAAGTACGATCTCCGAATCGCCCAGCCGGATCGACTGGCTGGCGAGTTGGGCGGCCTTCATCCCCGACGGGCAGGCCATGTTGATAGTCTGAGTCGGCACCGATTCCGGTACTCCACCCCGCACCGCCGCGGTTCTTGATGGATTGGGGCCGTTGCCCGCCTGGCGGCAGCTGCCCAGAATAACTTCGTCGATATCCGCAGGTTTTAGCCCCGCTCTTTTGACCGCCTCTCTCACTGCCACTGCGCCGATATCGTAGGCCGCGGTGTCCCGCAGTGTCCCGCCGAAATTCCCCATGGGCGTCCGGCACGCCGATATGCAGACTACATCTTTGAGTTCCATAGGTTGTCCTTTGTTTTATTTTGCATTTTTGTTTTATCCGTTTAACCCACCATGTGTTTCGGGAATCGTAGTTCCCGAAACACAAAATACTAACTTCCCAAGGTGCTGCGGGAACTGTGATTCCCGCAGCTAAAATCCCAGGCGTCAATCGCCGGCCCCTTATAATCCCCATTATAATAAAATGAAGCTGACGATAAAAGATAATCATTTGGATGTTTAACCAAACGCCTCTTGACAGGATTATTATGAATATATTCTAATTTTTCCTTTATCTTTTCCAGATCATCCAAGGGAAGCACCCTGGCCTGCTCTTTCCAGATTGAATATTTGACTTTACTTTTAACGGATGCTTCGAATTTATATAAAAGCCCTGAATCGTGATCCTGTAAATAGCCTGAGATTTTCATTGATGTAAATCTCTTATAATCCCTAATAAAAGAAAGACAGTCTTTGCCTTTCCCAAAATACTGAAGGAAATGTAAATGTTCAGGCATTATTACATATGCCAGAAGTTTGAATCCATATTTTCCTTTCGCTATGACAATATTATCTATTAGGATATTTGAAATATCAGGATTCTTAAATAAGGGGATTCGTCCATTAACGGTCGAGGTAATAAAGAAAACATGGTTATCGGGATAATGATTCTTCCACTTCATTTTTTCTTAAAGTGTTTCGGGAATCGTAGTTCCCGAAACACAAAAACCGACCGCCTACGACTAATCTTCCGTTTCGGGAATCATAGTTCCCGAAACACAAAATAATATTTTTGCTATTCCTCTGCCATCTCCCACAGATCAATAACTCTAACCTTAGCCGAATCGATGACGCTAGAGTATAATCTGTATTCAGGATCCTCTAATTTCAGCGTAATAAACTCGGCAACCTCCGTTATTTTATATGACAACTTCCTTAAATGCTCGAAATTATAGTGATAATTTTTATAGCTGGAGACATCTTCGCCATAATGAATAAACCAGGATTTAGAATAAATTTGCCGAAAGTCACACTTTATAGATCCGTGGAAAAAACTATATCTCCCATATCCTTCTCCTCCCCCTTTTACTACAAGTAATATAGAGCTATCCGGGAAAGTCTGTACGCGTTCAATTCTCGAAGCTCCGATGAAGGAATCAAAATCACCGACCTGACCGCAAAAATATCGAAGACTGTCCCGCCCGACACGCTGCCAGGCTGTTAAAACATTTATCTGTCTCTCATGTCCGAATAAATCCTTTAAAATATAAAATTCATACCCGTTCGAGCTTTGTCTATACCTTGGTCCACAGGGATTTTTGCTCTGGTTTGATAATGGAGCCCAGTCCCATACCCAGTGTTTATTCCTGGTACTCTCGAATTTGTTTATATCTCTCCTGTAACCATCGCTATCAGGTTTTACAAGTTGCCATTCGACGAATTCAGAGCAGTCGATACTTTCCCTGTCCAAAGTATCTGTCCGGGCAAAACATCCCACGAAATAATCAAAATCGTTAATATGTATGGTTTGTCCGTTGGAAATCCCATATAACGCGAGGAGTCCGATTAGAATAAGCCCTTTTCGCAAAATTTGCCTCCTTAAGCATTCCGTTAAATCCCGAGCGATTTGACTTTCCTCCAGTGCGTGCGGCCGGATGAACCGACCGCCTACTTCCTACGTTATTGAATTCTCCCTATATATACTGCCCGCCGTCGATCTTGATCACCTCGCCGGTGACATGGCGCGACTCCTCGGCGCAGAGGAACGCGATCACCGAGGCCACCTCCTCGGGAGTGCCCAGCCGGCCCAGCACGGTCTCGTCCACCGCCTTCTGCTTGACCTCCTCCGGCAGGTCGGACATCATGTCGGTGAGGATCATCCCCGGCGCCACCGCGTTCACGTTGACGGAGTACTTGCCCAATTCGCGGGCGACGGCCTTGGTGAGCCCGATAATTCCTGCCTTTGCGGCAGAGTAGTTGGCCTGCCCGAACTTGCCCCGGAGGCCGTTGATTGATGTAACATTTATGATCCGTCCCGATTTCTGCTCCCGGAATTTCGGCGATACCGCCCGGATGAAATTGAAATATCCCTTGAGGTCGATATCGAGCACCGTGTCCCACATCTCTTCGGTCATCTTCCAGATCACGCCGTCGCGGTTGATACCGGCGTTGTTCACCAGGAAATCGAGCCGGCCGAACTCGGCGATAACGTCATCAACCATTTTGGCGGCGTCCGCGAACGATGATACATCGCATTGAATCGCTATTGATTTTCTACCGAGCTTTTTAATTTCCTTGGCCAGCGCCTTAGCCTCGGCGTCGTGTTTGCGGTAATTCACCGCCACGTCCGCGCCGCATTTAGCAAGGTACAACGCCGCCGCCGAACCGATTCCCAGCGACGATCCGGTTACTATGGCGGCCTTATCTTTCAAAACAAACATATTATTTTCTCCGTGGTTTAGTTCCAATTACATATATCATCCGCGAATTCCTGGTTACAGGTTCGTCTTTCACCGAACCGTAACCCTTGATATTTATGAAACCGACCGATTTGAAAATGGCGACGAGCTCATGAAACGAATACAGCCGTATGGGCGATTTAATCGTTTTCTCTTCGCCGTTTTTTATAAAATGCCATAAGCCGTGATTTGTCGAGGTGCGATAGTCGATATATCTTTCTTCCATCGATTTTACTCCCCCGGCCTCGTGCCAGTCTCTGGGCCGGAAATTAGCTATGATCCAGTCTCGGTTGATTACATGAAGCACGAATTTACCGCCGGGCTTTAGTGCCTGATACATCTTTTTTACTACCAGGCGGTTATCCGATTTCTTTTCAAAAAATCCGAATGAGGTCCAGAGGTTACCGGCGGCGTCGAACCCGGAATCGAAATTAATCCGGCGCATATCGGAATGCACAAGATCGATCTTCAGGCCTCTCCGTTGGGCCTTTTCCAAAATCTCATCCAGGTAGGATGGTATGATATCCACCGCGGTTACCCTTATACCTTTTTTTGCCATGGGCAATGATATTCTGCCGATACCGCAGGGGCAGTCGAGAAATTTCCTGCCGGGCTTCAGATCGAGCTTTTTCATAATAAAGCGAACCTGCGCATTGGTCTCTTTTTGAGGGATAAGCCCGAAAAACGGCCTGAAGGCCGTGTAGAAATCATTCCACCATTCGTATTCTCTTCCAGGCACTTAATCCTCCGACGTCGCCGACGATCCGGTTGCGATTTCAGTTTTATCTTTCAGATCAAGCATTATTTTCTCTTCGGCCTCGTGCCGATTATAAACATCATTTGCTTATCACGGCCTATAGGCTCCTCCTTCACCGAGCCATAGCCCTCGATTTCGGTGAAGCCGACCGACTTGAACATGGCAACCAACTCATGAAATGAATACATCCGTATGGGGACATCAAAGCTCTTTTCTTTTCCGTCCTTTATAAAATGCCAGGTGCCATAGTTAATGGAAGTGCGGTAATCGAAATACCGTTCCTCCATCGATTTCACTTCGGCAATCTCCTGCCAGCCGCGGGAGCTGTAATTGGCCATGATCCAGTCGCGGTTGATAACGTGTAGCATGAATTTGCCCCCGGGCTTCAGAGCCTGATACATCTTTTTTACTACCAGGCGGTTATCCGATTCCTTTTCAAAAAATCCAAACGAGGTCCAGAGATTGCCGCCGGCGTCGAACTGTGAATCGTAATTTATCCGTCTCATATCGGCACGGGCGACATTTATCTTCAAATCTCTTTGCCTGGCCTTCTTCGAGAGTTCATCCAGGTAAGATTGAGTGATATCCACGCCGGTCACCCTGATACCCTTTTTGGCCATAGGCAACGATATCCTTCCGATACCGCAGGGGCAATCCAGGAATTTCTTTCCCGGTTTGAGGTTCAGCTTCTCAATTATGTAGCGGACGTGGGCGTTGGTCTGTTTTTGAGAATAAAGACCAAAAAGCGGCCGGAAGGCCGGAAAGAAATCGTCCCACCATCCGGAATCTTTTGCAGGCATTTAGCCCTCCAGCTTGGCCCCGCACATTCCGCAGAATTTATGCAGTCCGGGAAGTTGGGTGGCACCGCAGGATTTGCAGGTATTCTTGTAGGGCCCGTATTTGAACTCCGAAGATCCGCCTTCGGCGGCGATTTTGCGAAGCCCCATATAGTCGGCCTTGCGTTTCTCCACAAACGCCTGCATCCCCTCATTCGGCTCCCAGGAGGCGAAGTGCAACGCCAGCCAGTCGCCGGCGGACTGGATAGTCGAATGCCAGACCTCCTCTTTCCACCAGTTGATCTGGGTTTTGGTGAAGCGCATACATTCCGGGAACTTGTTGAGCATCTTCTCGGCCATTATCATGCAGGCCTCGTCAAGTTTATCCCTGGGCACGACCTGGTTCACCAGTCCCCACTCCAGCGCCTTATCGGCCTTGATTCTCTCATTAAGGTATAAAATCTCTCTCGCCCGGCGATCTCCGACAAATATCGGCAACCACTGCGTAGCTCCCCCACAGGCTACCGAACCGACATTGGTGCCGATCTGGCCGATATAGGTATCGTCCGCCATGATGGAAAGATCGCAGGCCAGGTGAGATTCGTTGCCGCCCCCCACCGCCATGCCGTTTAGTCGACAGATTACCGGTTTTGAGCATTTCACTATCGATTCTATATAGCCTGAGAAAAGTCCCATATATTTGACATAATCCCGCGGTCTCTGGGTGTAGTAGGCAGCATATTCCTTAACGTCGCCGCCGGTGCAGAAAGCCTTGTCTCCGGCGCCGGTGAAGATCACCACCCCGACTTTGTCGTCCCAGTGAGCATCGGTGAAAGCGGTAATCATCTCTTTCAGACACGGAGTGTTATAGGCATTATAAAAATCCGGCCGGTTAATCGTAACTGTCGCCACCCAGTCCTTTTTTTCGTAGATAATCTCTTTAAACCCGTATTCTTCCGGGTCCCTGGCTTTGAATAATTCCATAGCTCCCTCTTTCTTTTAATTTATA
>CBFCYP010000180.1:0-5405 GCA_965602185.1 uncultured bacterium | reverse complement strand
AAAGATCATATCCCTCGCTTTCTCGGCCCACCGTCCGGTGGATTCTTTTTCCAAATATTTCCTGAACCAGACCAGGGCGTGTTCTTTCCGTCCGGTATCGTAATAAAGCTGCCCCAGCATGTAGATCGCCTCCGGCATGGCGCCGACCTTGAAAGCGTCCATAAACCTCGATTCCGCCTCCTCGATATTCTTTTCCTCGAGGGCCACCAGACCCAATCCGTAGTAAGCCCGCGGATAGGTGGCGTCGACGGTTATCGCCTGTTCATAATACTTTTTCGCCATATTAAGATTATCCCTGAAAAGCCAGATGGTGGCCATGTTGTTGTAGGTGCGGGGGTAGAGCTCATCGACCTCGGAGGCGCGCTCATACCAGATCAAGGCGTCATCATATTCGCCCTGCATGAAGTGAATATTGCCTATGGATTGATAAGCGTCGACATTGCGGGGATTGTATGCAATCGCTCCCATATAGTAAACAATGGCGCTGTCGTTTTCGCCCACCTGCTGATAGCAAACCGCCAACTCCTGGTAAACAGGTACGAAATCCTCTTTTTGTTTCAGCGCTTTTCTGTAGTAGGGAATCGCTTTGGCGGGCTGGTTTTGGAGCATATACTCGTGCGCTTTGGTGTAATTCTTGAGATAGGCGTCCTCGCCGGGCGCGAAAAGGCCGCAGGAAGTTAAAGCAATTGATAATGTTATAGCCGAGACGAGGATTTTCCGGATTGCGATTTTATTCATAATCTCCCTCACAAAAAGCGGGTTGGCGACCACGTTGCGGAATATAATGTTTATACTCCCGATAATCAAATAGGTTTTGTGAGCTGTTTATTGAATAAGGCTTTGACTGGGGCGATCCTTAAGCGTTGATGTTATTGATGATACAGCAAACCTGCATCACACTTGATTCCCCTTGCCAACTTTAGCAGGAATTTGTATACTTTTGTCGATTTGTGCATGTTTTAAGGTAATGAGCTTTGTTTGATGAATAGAGTGGAGGACTTATGCCTTTTCAAAAAGTAGATAAAATCTGGATGAGCGGCAAGTTTGTCAACTGGGACGATGCCAAAATACATATCCTTTCCCATGTTATTCATTACGGGTCGGGTATTTTCGAGGGAGCCAGGTGCTACAATACCCCCAAAGGACCGGCGATATTCCGCCTGAAAGAACATACCGACCGCATGTTCAACTCCTGCAAGATTTACAGGATGGATATACCCTTTACAAAAGACGAGATCAACAAGGTCATAGTCGACCTGATTAAAATGAACAAGCTTACCGAATGCTATATCCGTCCGCTGGTCTACCGCGGCTATGAGAATCTCGGGGTGGATCCCACCGGCGTTCCCATAGAGGTAAGTATCGCGGTCTGGCCCTGGGGCAAGTATCTCGGCCCGGAAGCCCTGGAGCAGGGAGTGGATGTCGGCGTGTCGTCGTGGCGCCGCAATGCCCCCGGCACTATGCCCGATATGGCCAAGGCTACAGCAAACTATATGAACGGTCAGTTAATTCGGCTCGAAGCAAGAGCCCACGGGTATGTCGAAGGAATAGCCCTCGACGTTTTTGGGCATGTCTCGGAAGGCTCGGGCGAGAATATCTTTATTGTGAGAAGCGGCGCGCTTGTTACTCCTCCGTTTGGGTCCTCCATTTTGCCTGGAATAGTCAGGAGTTCTATAATCAGGTTGGCCAAGGATATGGGGATTGAGGTAATCGAGGAGGAGATACCCCGCGAGGCTCTCTATATCGCCGATGAGGTATTCTTCACCGGCTCGGCCGCCGAAGTTACTCCCATCAGGTCCATAGACGGCATTCAGATCGGCGAGGGCCGACGCGGGCCCATCACCGAAAAATTGCAGAAAGCTTTCTTCGAAATGTTCGAGGCCGGGCACGAGGACAAATATAACTGGCTGACGTACGTAAAATGAAGATAGCGTTGGGAGCGGACCACAGGGGATTCTGCTATAAACACAGGATCAAAGCGTACCTCACGCAGAAGGGTATAGAGGCGATAGACTGCGGCACCGACTCGGAGAAGAGCGCGGATTATTCCGAGTTCGGGCTTAAAGCGGCGGGTGAGGTCGCCCGCGGAAACGCCGATTACGGCATTCTTATCTGCGGCACCGGTAACGGCATGATGATGACCGCTAATAAAGTCAAGTCAATCCGCGCCGGGCTGGCGGTTAATCCGGAGATGGCGGCGCTGGCCCGCGCGCATAACAACGCCAATGTGCTGGTGCTGTCGGAGCTCTATACTCCCTGCGACCAGTTGAACGAAATAGTCGATAAATTCCTCGAAACGGAGTTCGAGGGCGGCCGCCACAAAAGACGGGTCGATATAATCACCAATTACGAGGATAAATCCGATGCTTGAACGATTGAAAAAAACCGATCCCGAAATTTATGATGCCATCTATAAAGAGGTCATTCGTCAGCACGACGGCCTGGAGCTGATCGCCTCTGAGAATTTTGTCTCGTACGCGGTACTGGAGGCCGCCAGCTGTGTTATGACCAACAAGTACGCCGAGGGTTATCCAGGTAAGCGTTATTACGGCGGATGCACCCATGTGGATGAGGCCGAGAACCTGGCCCGCGACCGCGCCAAACAGCTTTTCGGATGCGAGCATGTCAACGTTCAGCCGCATTCCGGTTCGCAGGCCAACATGGCGGTATATTTCAGCGTCCTGAAACCGGGCGACACGGTGATGGGGCTGGATCTCTCCTGCGGCGGACACCTCACACACGGATTACCTCTGAATTTCTCAGGTAAATTCTTTAACGTCGTCCCCTACTTTGTTGATAAAGAGACCGAGGTCATCGATTATGACGCGGTCATGAAACAGGCCGGGGAAGTCGGGCCGAAGCTCATCATAGTGGGCGCGTCGGCGTATCCGCGCACGCTCGATTTCAAGAGGTTCCGCGAGATCTGCGACGAGTGCGGCGCGTTGATGATGGTCGATATCGCGCATATCGCGGGGCTGATCGTGGCCGGGCTGCATCCCTCGCCGATACCGTACGCGGACTTCGTGACCACCACCACCCACAAGACCCTGCGCGGGCCCCGGGGCGGCATGATCATGTGCAAGGAACAGTACGCCACCGACCTCGACCGCGAGGTCATGCCCGGCGTGCAAGGCGGGCCGCTCATGCATATAATCGCCGCCAAGGCCGTGGCCTTCAAGGAGGCCATGAAACCGGAGTTCAACGAATACCAGAAACGGATTGTTGAAAACGCCGCAACCCTGGCGAAAACGATAAAAGATGAAGGCCAGCGATTGGTCTCCGGCGGCACCGATACCCATGTCATGCTGGTGTCGTTTCTGGGATTGAAATTCTCCGGCAGGAAGATCGAGAACCGCCTGGAGGAGGCCAAGATCACGGTGAATAAAAACACCGTGCCGTTCGACGACCGCAAGCCGTTTATAGCCTCCGGCATAAGGATCGGCACGCCCGCCGTCACTACCCGCGGCATGGGTCCGGATGAGATGACGCAGATAGGGAAGATGATCGCGCGGGTCATCGAGGGTCGCAACGACGACGAGGTCATCGCCGCCGTCCGCGAGGAGGTCTCCGCCCTCTGCGAGCGCTTCCCGCTGTACCCGGAGTTGCGGTAATTGAGTAGGTCGGGTTCCGAAGTCCGAAGGACGAGAAACCCGACTTCACGGTAGCAATAATAAATATTAAAAGGATAATATGTTCAAATTGGTTCTTAATATAATAAAAAAAGTAAAATATAATATTGTATTATTCATCCAAACCATCGATTCAAAAGATTTCATAAGCATATTTATTAGTTCTATTACGATTGTGGCTTTTTTATTGGCAATAGATTTTTTTTCCGCAAGGTCATATTTAAATATAAGAGAAGGTCTTCCTACACATGGAGGCTACAATTTAGATACGGTAATTAATTTATATCAGAAATACGGGATTCAAATGCCTTCAGCATTTCAAAATGATAAGAATATCAGTCATTTTTTTAATAATGAATATGATTCGCTTTCAGGAAACTCCACAGATATTTTATCATTATCCGATCTTGATTTAATAGCAGCCATATCTTCAGGCAGGAAATTTGATAGTGAAGAATTGAAAGTTTTTAGAATAGATAAATTGGAAAAAAGGATTGATAATTATAACTACGTAAAACACATTTATAGACGTTATGATTCCTTTGGATCCTATCCGGACGAAAAATCTATAGAATATTTAAGGGATATTTTGGGTGAAAGAGACTACTATATATTTTTGGCTTTTTTGATTTATTCAAGAGAAGTATCTAATCATATGTTTATAAACAATGATGGAGATTTAAATCTGAAGAATGTAAAGGTGTCAATACCATCACCGTTTAGCAAAGTTTCTGAAAGTAGAAAAAACAATATACTTTACTTTTCTGTTGACACACAAATTTTGCATGAAGCCATTCATAACGATGATGAACTAATAATAAGAATTCCATATCTGCAGGCTCATCAAGGCTTATCTTTAAATATTAAAACTCGTGAAAACGAAATTAATGAAACAGAAATTTACTATTCCTTCGAAAGCGAAAATGTGATTTCCACCAGCAAAATGCGCGAATATTTTATAATATTTTTCATTTTGGTTCTGATTATAAAGATCGCATTTCGTAGCAGAGAATTCCGACATAGCGGTAATCTTCTACCAAAGGCTTGAATAACTATTCTACTGCAACATAAAATCAATTTCGCCTTCTTCACGCGCCAGGCGAGCCGTAGGTTGGGGGTTTATCCCCCAACGCGATGATTGACGGTACGCGGCCGGATAAACCGACCGCCTACGAAAAACAAGGTGCAAGGTGCCCCACCCAACGGGTTGGCGACAAACGGTCAGGAATGGGTTCCTGACCGCGCATAAGAATCAATCAAGCCGTAGGTTGGGGGTTTATCCCCCAACGCCTGAGCCAACCGGGTGCGGCCGGATAAACCGACCGCCTACGAAAAATGAGGTGCAAGGTACCCCACCCAACGGGTGGGTGACATACGTGACTGCCCACCCCTGAAACAACCGTTGCGAAACCTCCCACAATTTTATTGTCTGTGCGCCAGAATCCTCTCGGCCTTAGATTGGGGTTTATCCCCGAACATGAGTGCCAGTGCGCGCCCGCATAAACCAACCGCCTACGAAAAATTAGGTGCCCCACCCAGCGGGTGGGCTTAATAGCTTGTGGGGAGACAAGCTCCCCACCTACGGTTTCATGCCGCATTTCCGTAGGGGCGTTTGAAAAAACGCCCTCTTATTCGGGCGTTCAATAGAACGCCCCTACCGTTATTTTTGCGGATTTGCACACAAAGATATATTTACGCGTGTCGCAATTCATTGCGATCGCATCCCGGCAGGTTTCTTATCCCTCAGGATGAAGCAGAGCGACATCCTGAGGGAAG
>CBFCYP010000179.1:0-5539 GCA_965602185.1 uncultured bacterium | reverse complement strand
TTCGTTTCGCTTATATCCCCCGCCTTCAGATTGTAGAAATATATACCGCTGGTTAAATCGCCGGCGTCAAATGTAATATCGTGAATACCGGCGTCGAAATAACCGTTGGCCAATATCGATATTTTCCGCCCCAGTAGATCATAAATGGAAAGTTCAATATCCTGACGTTCCCTGAGCATGAATGAAATAGTGGTATTGGCGTTGAAGGGGTTGGGGTAATTCTGGTGGAGGGTGATTTTGTAAGGTAATATTGGTTTTTCTTTATCAATTCCGGTGATATCAGGAGCAAGTTTTACGACCCAGATATCCTGATAGTAACCGCACAGGAAATAATGTCCCCCCTGTGTTTGAATAATAGACCTCGATTTAAATCTAATGACAGGGTCATAAATAAAACTGATTGCCCAGAGCGAATCGCCATCATTATTGGTTTTCAATACCATTATATCACTACGACCGTTATAACCTATTAGGCCATAACCTCCATATAAGGTCGGGCTTAAGGAATGTAATATACCGTTATATCCGGGAAACCAGTCACGATAATAATGTGCCCATACGGAATCACCCTGCGAATCAATTTTCATTAGGTGGTAATCGGGATCATTATATAAAACGGATCTTTTTCCACAAAATAAAAAACCTCCGTCCGGCGCTTCAATAATATCACGGGCTTCCTCGTTCCATTGGCCGCCATATGTTCTGGCCCACACCGAATCGCCGTTCTGATCGGTTTTTATGATGTAAAAATCTGATAGCCCGTTCCCGAACGATTCGGTCCAGCCAGCCAAAATGAAGCCACCATCGGAAATAGGTTTTACAGACCAGGCCCTATCGGGTTGAGGACCACCGTATATCCTCGACCACAGAGTATCGCCGCTGGAATTTATACGTACCAGCAGTATATCTCCGGTATATGCATATCCGGCAAGTATAAAGCCGTCATTTCCCACCGGCTGGCATGATCGAAATGCCCCGTCATCCCATGTATTGTATATGTGGGACCAGATTTCATTTCCCAGTGAATCGACTTTTATGATATAGGGATACGCGTCAACTGTGATAATTACACCGCATACAATAAAAGCAAGATCGGGGGTCATACATATAGCCCGGCCCGCGCTGTTGTCAGCAAATGTACGTGTCCACAGAGTGTCCCCGTCGGAATTTATTCTTACGACATAAAGTTTGATTAGATTGCCCAGTTGAGTAGAGGTGCCTACTATTGCCAGACCGTCATCGGGTGTGCCAACCGCCTTCCAGCATTCATCAATACCGTCAGGATAGCCATACGTCCTCGTCCACAGCGTATCCGGCGCCTGGGCCTGGGCGTAAATCGGCAGAATAATGAAAAAGATGGCAAACAATACAAATCCGCTTTTGCTTAACATAATTTCCCCCTGTTTATAGAGTTTTCAAATGATGCCCAACGCAATAGTTGAAAAGCTATCTTAATGTAAATTAAATAAATGATTTTAACATGTCAATAGAAATCCATAAAAAAAAGGCGTGCCCGGCACGCCCTTTCAAGCCATAACTTAATGAGTTATTATCTCTCCTCCACCAGCGATGCTATTTCCTCTGAGGTATACCCCAGCGCCTGAAAATCCAGAAGCCCGTTTGCGGTATGACATTCATTACACGTTCTACCGGTTTTCTGGATAGCGTGGTTGATCATCAGCATGCCCTCGTTGCGCATGGGATAGGGAGCGATGCGGTCCATGGAGAAATCGGTATCCCAGCCGTCGACCCTCATGTAGGACATGAAACGGTTCATCATGTAATACTTGAACATGGCCCCATACATCATCTTCATGATCTTTCTATCCAGGGCAACCCTGACCGCCTCCTCGGCGTCGCCGGTTGTATAATATGTATAATAATCGATGGGAAGTATCATCCCGCCGTAAGGCCCCTGGTTGTTGAGATCCTCATACATAACGGATTGAAAACGTTTAAAGGGATAGATTTTCGATTTGCCCATCTTTCCGACAGGCCTGAAAGTCTTTTCGTAATCCTCGTCATAATTAAAATCGCTGAAACCCGCCCAGGCTTCATTGGGAGTTGTATCGAGAGCCTTGTATAATCCGGCTCCGTTGGGATTATCACCCAGGGCATTGGCCATGAAGGTCCCGTAACCGTTGAACCAGCGATAGAGGATCGCCTTCTCCGGCTCGCCCGAGAAGGGGGCGTTGGTAGGACCGTATATGCCGTGTTCCTCGTTGAATACCGGGCTGGCCCAATCTCTGAAAATCAGGTTGTCGGGATAGAGCCTGTGAATATGGCAGGTCTCGCAGGCTATTTTATCCACGTGGTCGTTGTAGATATCAGCATAATCCCCCGATTCGTGCGGATCGTTGCCGTGACATTTGGTGCAGGATACTTCGACATCCGGAAGATCGTTCGCCACCAGGTCGACGCCCATTTGACCGCGCGCGATTTTGTGTCCTCTCGATACATGACAGCCGAGACATTCCAGTCCCGCCGCCGCGTGAACGTCCCAATCGGGTCCGTAAGGCGTCCCCCTTTTGGCGCCGGGATGGTTCAGCCTCGGACGTTCCCGCCCCAGGTTAAACGCCGCCGCATTACCCGGGTAGGTATCTCCGCCCAGGTTGTGCTGGTGGCAATGCATGCAGTTGTCGGCGGTGGGATTTCTCACCGACATGGCGGAGATAAACCGGCGGTCATGCTCCCAGCGCAGTTTGCCATTGGGATCTTCCGTTACCTGCCGGAAATTCATATCGTACTCGGCGGCGTGGCAAATCAGGCAGTCTGTCGCCTGCCATTCGGCGTCGGTAGGTTTATAGCCGGGCATCATGGCGCCGGAAATGGGGCCGTATTGTCCGACTATATGGCACTGCCCGCAACCCTCGCTGATGGTGTCGCCATGGGTGGTGGGAACAAGCGCCGCCCAACCGGTCCAGGTAAAGGTACCGGTGACTCCGCAGGCCCGGTCCATCTTGCCCAGCGGGAAATTCTCGACCAGTTCGCCGTTAAAACCGTATGTCGAAAACCCAATTTTGGGAGCGAAAGTGAAATGCGTGGTAGATTGCAAATTCTCTCTTAGATTTACCTCTTCTTCAATCCCATCTCCCGCTTCGATCATTATCGTTGCGTGGCATGTCTCGCAGGTCCGGGGACCCTCGTAAGATCTAATGCCTTCTTCCCGGTAATATTCGATATGCGTCATATCCTCACCGTATTTTTCGGCAAGCTCGGCCGCGTACAATTCAAACTGTTCATCATCGACGGTATCAACGGGAAAATCGATCATCTCCGGCCGGGTCTCATAGGGTAGAATCATATTCACTATATTCGACCATTGCAGATAGAACACCAGAACGATTGAGACTACCACCCACAGCGGCCAGATAACCCAGCCTTTGGCCCATCTGGATAACAGCAGCGTAACCAGAAATATGACCGCCAATAAAATAAGCGTTGAAAGCATAACTATCCTCCCGGAATCTAACGGCTCCCTCGGTTATTCGAATTTCGTGAAGTTTAATAAAATCAATTTTATAACACAACAATATTCATCCTTGCGGTATGAGATTTATAACGTTAATTTCCACCGGATGAGCATTATCACAGTGGAGCTTAAATGAATATTTTAATCGCCGGCGGAACCGGATTCGTAGGATCGAACCTGGCCGGTAAACTTCATGAAAACGGACACGAAATAACTTTGCTGACACGATCCGGATCCAAAACAAATATCGCGAAAAATATCAATTATGTTCAGACAGATTTTAATACCGTATACGAACCGCTTCCCGCCAAACCCGACGTTCTTATAAACTGCATCGGCATAATCAGGGAATTCCCCTCGAAAGGTATAACCTTCGAAAAAGTACATTACGAGACATCAAAATACCTGGTGGAATTGGCGAATAGAAATGACATCAGAAGATTCATTCAGATCTCAGCCCTGGGTGTCGGCCCTGATGGAAAAACCGGGTATTATAAGACCAAATATAAAGCCGAAGAACTGCTCAATGACTCAGAATTGAACGTAACCATTTTCCGGCCGTCCATTATCTACGGTCCGGGCGACGATTTTATCAATATGATAGCCGGCTTTCTGAAGAAATTCTCGGTTATGCCGGTTATCGGCGACGGCAAATACAGGCTCCAGCCGGTTCATGTCGATGATTTATGCGAAGTTATTATTAAATCTCTGGGTGACAAATTCACCTATGGCGAGATATTCGAAATCGGCGGTCCGGAGATCCTGACCTTTAATGAGATTGTGGATATAGTCGGAAATACCCTGGGCAAAAGGGCGATAAAACTCCATCAGCCGGTTTTCATAATGAAAATTTTGGCGGCCTTGTTCGACAGGTTTTCCTGGTTCCCGGTTACGCGGGACCAGATTGCCATGCTGTATGATGAAAGCTATACCGACGACATCCGGCTTTTTGATCGTTATGGTATCACTCCCCGGAAATTGCAGGTCAGCCTCGGGGATTATCTATAGTAGACCTCCTCTCCTTTGATCGAGATTTATAAGAAACTATAAATACGCCGCCCAAGTTTGATCTAATAAAGGAAAACAATTGGAGGAATGATGCTGGAAGCAGGCAAAAATGCTCCCGATTTTACACTGAGAGATCAGGACGGGAACAAACATAAATTATCCGATTACAGGGGTAAGCCGGTGGTGCTCTATTTTTACCCCAAGGATGACACGCCGGGATGCACCAAAGAGGCATGTTCATTCAGGGATAATTTCAGTACCTTCAAGCGGAAAGGGATCGAGGTCCTGGGCGTATCCATCGATGATGAAAAATCTCATACCAGGTTTCGCGAAAAGTTTAACCTGCCCTTTACTCTTTTGGCGGACGCCCATAAAAAGGTGGTGGAGAAATACGGCGTCTGGGTTGAGAAGAATATGTACGGTAAAAAGAAATGGGGGACCGCCCGCAAGACCTTCCTTATAGATGAGAACGGGAAAATAAAACATATATTCAAAAAGGTAAAAACTGATGTCCATGCACAGGAAGTGCTGGAAGTAATGTCGGGGTAAACTGCGAAGCGCCTGCCAACCACGCCGCTGGCGTGGCACCCGACATGGCCCCGACCACGCCGAAGGCGTGGCCGGGTTTTTTTTATCGGAAAATAATATTATATTTGTATACGCATAATAAAAAAAGGCGGGACTGACGTCCCGCCTCATTCTCACAGTTGTCGAGCCATCCGATGCGGAGAAATGATCGTTTAGCCAACCGGTTGACCGGCTTCCACCGGTTTCCTGGTCTCTACCTGTTTCTCGAGTTCTGTGTTACGGTCTTGCAGCTTTTCTTTTTCCCCGGCTCTGGCCATCATGCTTAGCCGTACCAGCATGCCCAGGGATATCAACATGAACACCACCGAATTAACGCGGCGGAAAATTTCCCCGTAGTTGAATATGGTGTCCAGAAACGCCAGAACTCCGAGTCCGAATAGTATTATGCACCAGCTTAACATATTTCCCCCCCAGCTGTGTGTAATTATATCTTCTTGCTAATTATCGACATGCGACCAGGATAAATGGACG
>CBFCYP010000178.1:0-5551 GCA_965602185.1 uncultured bacterium | reverse complement strand
TCATCACTTTGCTTCTTCGTGAAAACCATCGGACTCACAACTGTTAGATCGATCATCGGCAACGTCAATGTCTTTAAATCGTACTTTATCTTTGAGCCATCCTATCCGAAAATCCTCAACCGGATCTAAATCCCGAACATAAGGTTTGATATCCAGAAGGGGAGTACCATCAAGCATATCCACGTTGACTATGTGTAAAATATTGCCCTCGATCCTTTCCAGCTTTACAACGGAAATACCGATGGGATTAGGCCGCCGCGGGGCCCTGGTGGCAAATAGCCCCCGTTTTTTGTTATCCATACGTGGTGTAACCATAAGTTCGAAACCTTTTGATAAATGAAAATAAAACAATAGAGTGATATGAGAAAATCCGTCGAGATCCGTTAATCCGAGTACATATTCGGGATATATTTCGATTTTTCCTATCGCTCCCCTGGATCTGCCCGGCTGATTCGGCGCCTCTTCGGGTTCCTTGAAAGGAGTATGTATTACGCCTATAGGTTCTAAAGAAATACCATCCATATTATTTTCATCTGTTTTTATTGCCGAACTCGCCTTCCTGACAGTAGTTTTGCATTCCTCGACGATGCACGCCTGATTCGTGCTCTTTTCCACACCCGCATCCTTCTTTACGCGATGACTCGTGTATGAAACCGGCATTCTGACTGTGCCCCGGGCAGATCTTAGCCGGATCCATCTCCGCGAGATTATTATTCTTTATCTGTTCGATAACGTCGCGCACCGATTTTTCATCGGAATAGTAGACCTTGATGCCCCCGCTGTTTAACCCCTCGATGGCGCGTTTTCCTATAGCGGAGCATACGATGGAATCGACACAATAACCGGCCAGCCGGCTCAAGGGATGGCATGCGCCATGGGCGTGCCCCGTGTTTTGGTTCTTCATTATATTTATCGTATCGGAGACGCTGTCATATATAACGAAAAAGGGGGCCGATCCGAAATGATCGCTTAATGTATCATCTAAACCAGCGTCTCCTTTTGTAGGAATACATGTCAACATAATAATCCCTCCGTCAATTTATATTAATTAACTTAATGCCTCCTGAACCTTCTGAACCAGAACGTCGCTGTCAATAGGTTTTTCGATGAAGGCGAACGGTTTGGGCATGGTGGCATAATCTCTCTTGAAGAGATCTTTGTACCGTGAGACGCCGGTAATAATTATAACCGGCAAATCCGCGTATTCGGCGTCTTTTTTTAGATCACGATAGAATTTGACTCCGGATTCCTCCGGCATTATGATATCCAACGTTATCGCGTCGGGTTTAAATGATTTCACCATTTCAAGCGCTTCCCTACCGTCGCTCGCGGTGGCGGTTTCATAGCCGCTTTCATTTAATAGAATTTCCAGAAACCTCTTGGGATCTTTTTCATCTTCCACTATTAATATTTTTTTCTTCATTTTAATCACCTCTTATTCTAAAATCATCAAATGCAAACATCTAATTGCCCCAAGACTTTGCCTTTCAAGGTAAACCTATTCGTCTTTTAGCATCTTCTTTATTTTCGCCAATGTATCAGCATCGGCATCGTCGATTAACGTTTTCAGATTACTTTGCAGCTCAACTTTATCGGCGATCTCCTTTTCCTCTTTCACGATGTCCATCCCCAGAAGCTGCTTTACGGATGCTATATAATTCTCGGGTTTTACAGGCTTCTCAAGATAGATGCCAGGTCCGGACATGACCAGGCTTTTCAGGTCAGCCTTGCCAAGATCATCCCTGGCATGCCCGGTGACTATAAGCACCGGAATCTTAGCCCATTTTTTATTTTTTACCAGCTCCCTGTAGAATTTCGCCCCGGAACGCTTGGGCATGACTAAGTCAAGAGATATCAAATCGGGCATTTTTTTCTTTACCTGTTCTATAGCCTCAAAACCATCCCGGGCGGTAACGACATTGAAACCCACGCTTTTCAAGGCGGTCGACAGATAGATTATGACATCCTCTTCGTCGTCGACGACCAGTATCGTCTTTTTATTCGCCTCATCCATTTATTTCCCCTTATTATCAGATCGCTTTTTTCCGTTGTCATTATATATCGAAATCAATCTCTTTCGAGGAAACGACATTTTGAATATAGTGCCTTTTCCCTTCCTGGAGGTGACCGAGATTTTTCCGCCATGTTCCTGGACTATCTTTCTGGTAGTTAAAAGCCCCAGGCCGGTTCCTTTTCCGCCCTTCGTGGTAAAGAATGTAGTGAATACCTTCTGTTTAACGTCATAATCCATCCCGCTGCCGTTGTCCTGAACCTCAAACCTCAGGATTCCTTTATCGTATTTAGTCCCAATGGTAACAACGCTATTCTCGTTTTCGCTTAACTGGCACGCGTCTATGGCATTGGAGACAAGATTCGTCAAACAGGTATGAATCCCCTGGGGATCGAGCGGCATGAGTATCATTTCGGAATCGAGTTCGGAAGACAACTTTATGCTGAGTTCATCGGCGATATTTTTATAAAGATCGATGATCTCCTCCACCAGGTCGTTGGGATTAACCATTTCAACTTCAGGCAACCGCCCCTTGGAAAAGCTCAGGAAATCCTTAACCAGAGACGTTGTTTTTTCAAAATTTCTCTCCAGCATTTCCCAGCCTTCGGCAATTAAATCTTTCTCGTCTTTTTTAAGTCCCTGGCTGACAATAAACATACCGCCTCTGAGTCCCATCAGTATATTTTTTATGCTGTGCGCCAGTCCGGCGACGGTCTGACCCACCGCCGCCAATCGTTCCGCGTCTATTATCTCTTTTTCGAGCTTCTTTAATTCGGTTATGTCCGTTGAAATTTCGATTACCTGATTGATCTTCTCATTCGGGCGACCCAGGGGGGATGTTGTCACTATGTAATAAGTCTTCTCCCCTTCTTTTTTTATACCGACCTGGTTGGATCGATGAACCGTTCCGTCCCTGAATGTTTTCGCCGCCGGGCAGTTGGGGCATTTGGTTTTCCTTTGCTTGTAAACCTCGTAACACTGCCTGCCTCTTACCTTACCGAAATTTTTACGAAAGCTTTCGTTTGCTCTAATAATTTTAAAATTCCTGTCAATAATCGTTATGTAACAGGGAACCCTGTCGAATAAAATCTGGTATTCCCTTTGCCATCTCTTAACTTCCGTTACATCTGAAGACAATTCGATTACATGATTTATGGGGCTGTTTTTTCTTTTTTTCAATGGGATTATATGCACAACATAATGAGCGGGTTTACCGTATTGGTCTACGCCCGCTTCGTCGCTTACCCGGGTTTTACCGTCCTGGAAAGTTAAAATCGTATTACAATTATTACAGGGGCGCTCGAGATTTTTGTATACCTGGTAGCACTTTTTGCCCTGCCAATCGCCAAAATACTCCTTGAAATTATCGTTAGCTTCGACCAGATTGAAATCACGGTCGATTATGGCGGCGTTGTACGGCACGGATTGAAACAGCTGTCGATACACCCAATCCAGATCACCGGATTTCCTACTCTTGTTATGAATCTTTTTTGTCACAGCCCCTCATCTCCAAAAATATAAGTTGAATCTGTTTTTGGAAGAACCACGCGATTGAAATACGGACCGCTCAGATTTTCTTTTATCTCTACTCTCAGATAATCGGGCAATTCCGATTCATGGCAGGTCTTGCATAACGCCAGATCTTTTTTATCGGCCAGCTCCTGAGCTTTTGCCCTGTGGCAATCGATACACTGGATATGCATGGCATCTACATAAGAGGGTGCCTTGTAGCTGTCAATTTTAATCATACTGTTCTCAGGGATCAGGTCCTTATGACAGTGATCACATTCCTTCGCCGTCTCCTTTGTTTTTTCCAGGCCCTCAGTATGACAGTTCTGACATGTCAGGTTTGCCCTGGCGCTGGTCTTATGCCATTGATGATCGAAGGCATCGGCCGTTTGAAACATGTTGGAATGGCATTCGTAACATCCGCTTTGTTTATCCAAAGGCACGTTCATGTGATGGCATAAAACACACGATTGATTGTCGCCATTCTTTTCGACATGCATTTTATGATTGAAAAGCACGCCGTAATTATCCCGATTACCGTCGATAAACATATCATCACCGCCGCGGGCTTTTTCCGCCGTTATATGGGGAATCCCATCGCTTTGAATTTTATTTCCGGGAATTAAAGCAAATCCCAGACTCATGGTGAATATGAATGCCATGGAGTATTTGGTCCTGGCCGAAATACGCGGATTACCGAGCCAGACTTCCGAGGAGCGGTCGAACTCCGGTAATTTATGAGGATCCGCGTCGGGATCCACCGGTAGTACATCCCAGACTTTGAATTTCTCAATGGAAAAGAGAAAAACCAGGGTGGCCAGAGAAACAACTCCGGCACTTACCGAGATCTCCATCCACGACGGCATATACGTATCGCCCGTCACTCGGAGCATTGTCAGGCCGCTGACGTTTATCCTGTTAAACACCATACCCAGTACTACCAGGGAGGCACCCGTCCATTGTCCGGTGGGGTTTCGACGGATTTTCGGTATGCCGAACAAAACCATAGGAATAATTACGGCTATCGATATCTCCAGAATGAAAAGTACGCTTTCCCAGGAGCCCGAGGCTATCAGGGACGCTTTGCCGGTGATCAAAATGTCGGCGATTCGGATGAGCAGATACAGACCCAGAACCCAGAAGGCGGTTTTCAATATCTTGGAAAGCAGTGTTGTCTCTAGCTCTCTTTTATACAGATATCCCGATACCAGACTTTCCACGGTAATCATCGCCAGGCCGAGTCCTATGGCCGAGACAAAGAACAATATGGGCAGGATGTTTGAGTACCATAACGGATAAAGCTTGAAGGGCATTATTAAGAACAACGAGCCCAGGGACGACTGGTGCAAGGTCGATAGCATAATTCCCAGAAGCACCAGGGGAAACCGGAACCGCATTAAAAAATCCCTTATTCTGGCATAACGGCTCGCCTTCTCCAACGGCACCGGACTGAACTCCAGCAAAAGAACCGTGGTATACAGCATAACACACCAACCGACCTCGAACAGCGGAGAATGAGGATTCCAGAAAATAATCATATGCCAGATGTTCCAGGGCAAACCGAGATCGAAAATCAGACCGAAGATTACCGCGAGATATCCCAGAAACGCGGTTAATACAGCCGGCTTGACCAGCGGGCGGAATTCCTCCCTTTTCATTATGTAGACTATGGCTGTTATAACAAATCCCCCGGCGGCGAGAGCCACTCCCGCGAACACGTCAAACCCGATCCACAAACCCCAGGGGGTCGCGTCGTTCAAATTCGTAGTCGCGCCCAAACCGAAAACGAACCTGGTTATTCCGACCGAAGCCGCGAGACCGACTATAGCCCACAAAACCGTCTTAAATGTGTTGACTCTATTCATGGCTTTCCTCATCCTTATCTTTCTCACCGCTGAGTTTGTTTCGCCTCTGAATAATCCAGTTAAGACCCAGCATTGCGGCTCCCATCCCGACAAAAGCGAAAGGCACCGAATTCATTGCGACGGAAGTCGTTTTTGGCAGGGATTGCGTTCCGAGATTGGGCTGATA
>CBFCYP010000177.1:0-5555 GCA_965602185.1 uncultured bacterium | reverse complement strand
TTTGCGAAATTCGAAGACGACGAAGCTGATTCGTATTTCAGGAGTTTTGAGATCCTTCGCAAAGAAAAGAGATTGATAGATAAGAAACTCGAAGATGGCGACAGACTGAAACAGGCTTTTATTGATTATATTGCCAGAAAGAATTAGCCATGATCGACAGAAAGCAGCTTCAGGAACAGATGGAAAAGGTTTACGGCGGGATGCCGCCCGGTAATATCCCCTGGAATTTGCCGGAGCCGCCCGCATTGCTGGTTACGGCAGTAGAAACCGGTAAAGTAAAACCCTGCAAAACTGTCGACCTCGGATGCGGTTCGGGCAATTATGCTATCTGGCTGGCCCGACAGGGTTTCGATGTTACCGGTATGGATATAAGCAGGCATGCTGTCAGGCTCGCCGGTCAAATAGCGAAAGAAAAAGAATTGTCGTGCCGATTCGTTGTAGCCGACCTGCTTGGCGATATGAGGGAATACCGTGAAAGTTTCGATTTCGCTTATGATTGGGAACTGCTGCATCATATTTCACCGGAAGACCGTCCAGCTTATATTCAGAATGTCTATAATCTCCTTCGACCGAAAGGCGCCCATTTCTCCGTCTGTTTCAGCGAGAAGGATCCTGATTTCGGGGGAGAGGGTAAATACAGAAAAACATCGCTCGGCACGATGCTCTATTTTTCATCCGAAGAAGAATTAAGGGAATTATTCGAGCCTCTCTTTAGTATTCTCGAACTGAATACTCTCGAAATCCCGGGCAAATATGGCCCGCACATGGCCAATGTTGCGTGGCTGACGAAAAAGTAGTGTGATGGATATAATGAAGAATCAACAAAGAGGTGATAAATATTTAACCATTGATGATAAATGTTCGGCGGAAGATTATAAAAAAATCTGTAAAGGGCTTATTGAATACAACTATAAGGCATCGAACGGCATGATCGATCTTCCCTGCGATGAGGATATCAGGCTGGCATTAAAAGATAACGAGGGCAACATTTACGGAGGAATATCGGGACATATCGCTTTATATTGCTTTTTCATCGAGGAATTATGGGTTGACGAGAGATATCAGGGCAGGGGATATGGCAAATCCCTGTTGACCAAAGCAGAAAAAATCGCCAGGGAAAAGGGATGTTTGTTCGCCCAGACAAATACATTCAGCTTTCAATCGCCGGACTTTTATAAAAAACATGGATACATTCAAATCGCCGTGGTGGATGATTTTCCCCAGGGAGTGAAACATCATTACTTCAAAAAAGTATTGTAGTTGAAGATTTACATGATGAATTAGCCTTTTTTAGCACATAAAAAAAGGCGCCGCTTTTTAAACGGCGCCTTTTGTTAATTCGTCTTAATTTCCTCAATCCAGATAATCGATGGAGTTCTGCAACAAGCTTGTGATATATCTGAAATTGTGAACGCCATGGGAACGGTCTTCCTCGATTATGCCGAAATTATGCATGGCACCGGCCACGTTGGCATCGGCAAAAACCTGCTCTATAGGTCTGTGGCTGCTGTCAATAGCGCCCTCGGCGACCAGCAATACCGCCAGGGAATCCATAAGGCCTTCCACCTCGGTCTGATAACCTTCAACCTCACCGTCCCAGTCATAATCGGCGCTGGCCCTGAAATTAAAATCCTCGGTATCGCCGGCGGCGTCATGGCATTCCACGCAGGTCTCGAACAGGTTATACCCGCTTTCGGGATCCTCCATATTCCAGCTGTGTCCGCCGATTCTATATCCTTCGTGTTCCTGGGGATTGCTCATATGGCAGCCTACGCAGGCGTCCTCCACAACATTCTTGTGGTTAGAATGACCGTAAGTATACCCCGCCATCTCGTATCCGCCTGTCCCCTCTATCAGGTCTCCCTGCGGGCCGTGGTGGGCCCCGAACCGGGTCGAGCCCTGTTCCCAGCCGTCGACAATCTCACGAACATCGAACCTGGAGTGATGGCAGTTCACGCAGAGATTGGCCTCGCCATGATCGAAGACCACCCCGTTCATAAGCTCGTAGGCACCGTCGACGCGGAGATTCAGATTGCCGGTTGAATGCGGAGCATGACAGGTAAAACAATGAATCGCGGCAACGTTCTCGTAAGGAGCGTTAAGCTCGCCCGCGGCCAGGAAATCCAGAAATCCCTGGTGACTATGGCACTTCGTACAATCGTAAAATCCGCCACGGTTTGTATAATCAACATTGGCGCCCGAACCATGAACCGAATTCTCCCACTCCTGCTGAGCAGAGACAAGAAGGGCGTCATTATCTCCATGGCAAACGAAACAATTATCAAACTCCGCGGTACCGTTCTCTACAACAACTTTCCTCTCGCAACCGACAATCAACAGCATAACAGAAGCCGCGCAAACCAGGAAAAATATCGTTGTTTTTTTCATATTTATCCTCCTCTAAAAAGACAACGATTTTATTAAATTAAATTCTATTATGTTCTCGGTGTAGTAATTATCCAGAAGGGTGAAATCATCGAAATTAAACACTCTGTATACCAACTCGACCCTGTTTCCACCCTTGAATCGGTATGATCCCCTGAAAGACAGGTTGATACTCTCATCATCGAGATCGAGCTTGTTCCGGAAATATGTTAGTCCGAACCCGGCTGCGATACCCCGGTATTCTCTGGAATCGATATTGAGATATACCTGCTGAGAAGTGAATTCGAATTCGGTATCGTTATTGTCATAATCGCCCCTGGAATAGGAATAGCCGCTGGAAATAACGAATATCTCCAGGTTTTTCAGGTAAAAATCGAAATGATACCTGTTGAAATCGGCCTCACTATCGAGCTGTTCGTTTTTCCGCATCCTGTTCTCGAAACCAACCTTGAACGATCCCAGTTCGGGTTTCCGGTAGGTCCCGTAGGCCCTGATCCTGCCTCTGTCCTCGTTGCCGACCAGGCGTAAACCGTCTTCAACCTCCTCGGCCCGGAATCCATACTCCGTTTTTAATTCGAAAACCTCGTAAGGCTTGAGCCAGCCGGAAAAATAATAGGAGTTCCCTTTGATTTCGTCTTCGAAGTCGTCGTTTATATCCATCTGGTAACCGGCCGTGACGCCGAAAGTCGCCGGTCTTGTGTAGCCGGCATAGATCAGGTGAGCGATATTGTCCGTCTCCACGAAATCGCTGTCCGATCCGGCTCTATTATAAAAGGCTATGTAGTTTAACATGAGATTCTGCGGCAGCCTGGCGAGGACACTTCCCCGGGCAGTCGTCGATTTCAATCCGAATCCGTTGTCGTCAAACTCGGTCTTAAATTTCTGCAAAACGCCGGAAAGAACCAGCCATTCGTAACCGGGAACCGGGAAATGGGCCATCAGCCTGTATCTCATCCGGGACTGATCTTTAAGCTCATCGATCTCATCCGAATACGAAATGGCGTAATATTCAGCATGGAACATTCTGCCGCCATACTTGATTCGCGTACCAAACCCGTATTTTCTGCTGCTGTAGTCGAGCTCCCTGGTAATGCCGTTAAACCCCGGATCGAAAGAATCCCTTATTATTCCTGAGACACTGTTAAAAGAGCCGTCCGCGAAAACCTTTACATACTTGCTGGGATTGAACCACAGCCCCGCCGAGGTGAGGTCCCGTTTGGTGCGGCTGTCGCCCTCAAAATCGTAGACGCGTCGATAACGATTGGTGTTTATATCGATTCCGAATCGTCCCGTTTTCCCCAGCTCAAAGGACAGGTTTCTGTTTTCGAGATTAATATTTTCCAGATTCGATTTTATCTTAAAACCGTTTCTAAAACGGTAGTGAAAATTCTCCAATGATATCGCGGCGCCGTCATAATAATTAAACGAGGAATGACTGACCGACATGTTTCCATCTTCGTCAATATACACATAACCCAATTTTAAATCCCCGCCGCCATTCTGGCCAAAAGATGATGACGCGAAGAGCAGGAGGATAAAAACCGACAAGACTATGTTTGCTATCGCTTTCATATGATATCCTCTCTAATTGCCCACAGAATGACAGCCCGATTGATAACAATCCGGAAACATCTTATCACCCAGATCGGGATCGAGCAGAAGATTGTTGGAAAATGAGCCGTGAATCTCGGTGTGACATTGCACGCATTCATGTTTTGACCCCAGACCGCTGTGATTGGCGATATGACCCGGAGGTATGTTATGACATTGAAGACATAACACCCTGGAGGCCTGTTTCAATAAACGGTCATTCACGGAGCCGTGCGGTTCATGGCACTCCATGCAGGACCCGCCCTCCACCAGATGACTGTAAACCACGGGATGCTCATATAGAAACGGCCCCGCGTTTTCCTCGTGACAGGACTGGCATCTCCAGTCGAATCCGATATCAAACTCCGCGTTATTTATTGATGATAGATCATGACAGTCGACACATCTGATATTCCCCGATTCGACAGGATGCGCGGATCTCCGCTGAAATTCCATCGCCGTCGACGAATGACAGGAAACACAAAAATTATCCAGGTCTTCTTTAACTAAAAACTCATTCTCGTTCCCGTGAATTGAATGGCACGAGGAACATGATAAATCGGCCTTGAAATGCGGATCGGTCGAAACCATGGCCGACTGATGCGGAGTCAAATGACACCTCCCGCAGACCTCCCCTTGAGCCAACGGTAGGAGCTCAGACGGCCTGTCGATATTATCCTGTGTCGGATCTTCTATATGCTCCTGCCAGCCGTTATGGCAATCATAACAGGTTACGCTTGACAGGGTCGATGATTCCGATTCCAGGCGGATTTCATGGGGCGTATTCGATAATGAGGCCGACATATCCGCATGACAATCAAGGCATAATGACAGATCCTGTGCGGATGAACTAAATGGAAATAAAAAATAGGATATCGCCAAAATCGCAGGAAACCAGGCAAAAAACAGAATTTTTATTTTCAAAAGTCCTCCTTTCACGTATAGAATTCCTGCACTATATGCTTAAGGGTAAAGGTTGTCAATATAATTATCGTTAATTTTTTCACATCAATGCGGAATTTCACCCGATAATACCTCATTGTGACTGTAACTCTCTGTCCCACAATATAAAACTGACATTCGACTTTCGTCATTTTCGCAAAATATTAATGAAAAAGTGCACAAATTAATGCAAATTTTAATAAATTTGCTTTTTTATTTTTACATAAATCTAATAAATCCTTAACCGCATATTAATAATATAATGATTTAAAAAACGCAACGATTTTAATTGATAAAATTAAAAGAAGAAAATTGGCTAAATACGGAAATATCCGGGAGGGAAAATTGAGAAAAATTCTTACCGCATCATTGGCTTATTTGATTTTAGTTTCCACTCCGGTCTTCGCCGGCAACTGGTGGGAAAACATCAAAATAAAAGGGGATCTACGTTATCGACATGAAATGATTGACTACGAGGGGTCCGAGGCGCGCCATCGGCACCGTGTTCGGGTTCGCCTGGCGATTTATGGCAGCGCCAACGATTACTGGTTTTGTTAATATTAATTCTCTCACAAAATGGTGGCGGAAGCCGTAGGTCAGGAGCCCCCGGCTCCTGACTGCACAGCGTCAAATCCCGG
>CBFCYP010000176.1:0-5566 GCA_965602185.1 uncultured bacterium | reverse complement strand
ACCGGTTTTTCGCGTCCTCATAAGGCTTGATATATACAATATTTTTTAATATCCTTCCGCGGTATGAACAGATTAAGAAACTCATCCGCGGGTATTTATTTGCACTTTCCATTCTGCGAAAGCAAATGCCCCTATTGCGATTTTTATTCGATTTTGATCGACGATAACGTATCAACGACGTTCATCGACGCCATAATTGCGGAATCGAGTAGAGAGACCGATACCGTCTTTGGTTCTTTTACTTATGATACCATTTACTTCGGCGGAGGGACGCCTTCATTAATGAATCCGGACGAAGTAAAAAGGCTTGTTGAAAATCTCCAGGCCAACTTCAATATTGAAAAAAACGCGGAAATAACTTTAGAATCCAATCCCTCCTCCCTGACCGAAAAGAAAATAAAGGGCTATCTGGAAAGCGGGATCAACAGGATATCCCTGGGGGTCCAGAGTTTCGATGAGGCGAATCTAAAAACCCTCGGCCGATTACATACGCCCGATGAGGCCGTTAAAACATACCGGATAACGAGAGATACCGGTTTTAAAAATGTAAGTATCGATCTTATTTACGGCATCCCCGATCAGACGATCGCCGCCTGGGAATCCGATCTCAGAACCGCGATAGACCTGGCGCCGGAGCATATCTCCGCTTACAACCTGGTAATCGAAAGTGGAACCGAATTCGGCAAATTGTACAATCAAAACCGGCTGAATCTTCCATCCGATGAGGAACAACTGCAAATGTATAATGAACTGAATGATAGGCTGAAAAATGCTGGCCACCGGCGTTACGAAATCTCGAATTTCTCGTTGCCCGGTTTCGAATGCCGGCATAATTTGAAATACTGGACCGGCAAACCGTACTTGGGATTGGCACCGTCAGCGGTATCATTCGATGGACAGGTCAGGCGTAAAAACCGGGCCGATATTGAGGGCTATCTCAAAAGCGCTGAAGAGGGAGACGATTTCCCATCTGAAACCGAAATAATAAACCGCGAGACTGCGCTCAGAGAATCCATAATGTCCGCTCTACGATTGACCGACGGGATTTCTCTTGAAATTCTGATAGACCGTTTCGACTATGATCTTCTGGAAGACAAACGTGAAATAATCGATTCCTTGTTAACTGAGGGAATGGTCATAATAGAGGATGGATTCCTCAGGCTCGCAGATAAGGCGCTGTTCATTTCCGACTCCGTTATGGTGAAATTGATATAACATTCGGGTTCCCAAGCAGCGCTTGGGAACCAGGTTAAAGGATTATGCGGCGTCGGTCCCGCTAAGCGGGATTCCTGATGCTCTGCTCTGTCATCCCGGACCTGATCCGGGATCCATAACGGCTTACCCTCATAGATTGATATGCGGCGTCAGCCCCGCCTTCGGCGGGGATTCCTGACGCTATCCTGCCCTCATGATGTCGCGGGGCTCCATCAATGAGGGATAACGTCGGGTAGGCGGTCGGTTCATCCGGCCGCATCACCGCCGCGTGTTATAATTTATTATGACCGCGAAACTGCCGGGATACGGTCGCAACCACGCCGTAGGCGTGGCGACACGCAGATCAGGCCGGCAGGCCGGATTCTACGATCAGGAGAAACGGCACGGTTTCCTATTTCACCTTCAATGCCGCCGGACAATTGACCTATCTCAAGCATGATCTCAGCGGCGATTCCATCGACGTATTCAACTATTACTATGATCCCGTCGGGGTCAGGGATTCGCTCGTTAACCTTGCGGGCCTGCATTCGTTCACCTACGACAGCCTCTACCAGCTTACGGGCGTAACCCACGCCGACAGCGCTACTAATCCCAATGAATATTATAGATACGATCCCGTCGGCAACCGCGATTCATCGCACCTGTCGTCATCCTACACGGTCGATGCCGCCGACAGGCTCACCGAGGACGACAGTTGCTATTACGGTTATGACGACGCCGGACGCATGATTTATAGAAAAAACAAAGTCTTAGGCTACGGCTATGACGACGCCGGGCGGATGATTAATGCAAAACTCAGACTTTCAGGCGATTCCACAACTTTCGAGTACACCGTTGACGGACAATTGGTTAAGGCCTACAACGACGATATCGAACTGCAGTTCGCCTACGACGGTATCGGCAACAGAATTCGCAAAATAATTATTGAAAACAGCGACACCACCGTGGTAAAATATACCTACGATGGGGCGGACTTGCTATTCGAAAAAGATGATAATGACGCGGTTCAGATTAGATACCTCTACGGCCCGGGGATCGACCATATACTGGAATCGGTCGATTCGGTGGGGACGAAACAGCATTTTGCGGACCCCCTCGGCTCGGTTACCAGGATTACGGATGGTACGGGAACAATCTTGAAAAAACTCACTTATGATAGTTTTGGAAATATTGTGGCTGATAGCGGCAGCGTAATTGCCGATGATGTAACCTATACAGGAAGGGAACTTGAATCGGATTTAGGAATCTATTACTATCGAGCCAGATATTATGATCCTTTGACCGGCAGGTTTATTGTAGGGGATCCTATAGATTTTCATGGTGGTGACGTAAATTTTTACCGATACGCCTTTAATAATCCAGTTTCATATTCGGATCCATCCGGTCTAAAAATAGATTGGATTGATCCTGAAACTGGCAGAGAATATGTATTTGTTAATCCTCTTGTAAGGGAAAATCTTTATCGGCTTAATCAAGGTATTATCGATCAAGGATTTTCGGATAATAGTTTTACAATCCAAATTACAGGAGGTGATCGACATATTGACCGATTTGGCGAAATAAGATCGTTATCAAATGACTCTGTAGTCGATAATTCATCAGCGACAAGTCCGCATCTTATTGAAAGAGGAGCCAGGGCTGCTGATTTTCAGCTGATAGGGTTTTGTGCTTCTGAAAGGAAAAATATTTTTGAAAAGGCAATCGCTAATACAAAGTTTTTGCACCCCGCAAATACGGGATACTATTCGGGGCATATTCACATAGCATTGCCGAAAGATCCAATTTATTGGTATCAATATCCCTATCAGGGCCCATGGAATTTACCCGAAGAACCGATAACAAGGCATTTTAGAACCCAATTAAGGTAGTTAAAAGGAGTAAAATGACATGAATCGACCATTTGTTGTAGGTATTATCGTAATTAGCCTGATTTGCCTATTTCATGTAATACAAGCAGGAGAGGCTAATGGCATTCCTATAATGCCGCAAGAATTAATACAACTAGCAGAGCAATATGGCCTTAGTCAAGTCGACGATTTTTACATAAATAAACCCGGAGGAATAAATCCTTGCTATGTTTATGATTTTCTTCCATTAAATAAACCTTACATGGATTTTATGAGCGCCGTATTTTGGTGCAAAAAAACCGGCCCAGACGGCCCTATTTATTGTCTGTTTTTTGCCAAAAGATCTATAGAAAGCGGGTACTTGGAGAAATATGACATAATAGAAAATGCTGGTTATCCTCGAGGACTATCTTTGCATATGGATAGCTCGGTAACTTTGGATAGATTCGTCTATTTTGAAAGCAATAATAGAGGGCCTAAGGGCGTCCATCTCGTTGGTTATATCGTAAGAAGTGGGTACGACGGAATTGCAACCGATTTTTATTACTATGAAGGAGATTGGTTTATTCGTGAATGGCATTAAAAAATCTTAGTATATGATAGTTGGATTTTATTTTTCTTGTTGTTCTTTCTCAACTAAATAGCGTTTAACGGCCAGGGGCATCAAATAGCATTTCGCCGATGCCCTGGGCTCGGTTACGCGGATCACCGATAGTACGGGAACGAGGTACAAGCTGATGGTTTACTCCTCCTACGGCGTGATGAGCACTGACTCCGGTAGCGTCCAGGCCGATTACGTGAGCTATACCGGGCGTGAGGCCGAACGGGATCTGAATATTTATTACTACAGAGCTAGATATTACGATCCGTTGACCGGTAGGTTTATGGTGAAAGATCCGCTGGGTTTGGCTGCTGGTGACGTAAATCATTACAGGTATGTAAGAAATTTGCCAGCATCTTTTGTCGATCCTTACGGTATGGCATATGTATACGTTCGTAACCTTGATTATGGTTGGGTCGATTGGATCTATAATAATTTTCATTATGTTGGGCCTTTGGTACATAAGGGATTTTATTATGGCCCAGGAGATAACTCGAGCTATGTGGGCGAAAGCATTGTCACCGATGAATATCTTAGTATATGGTTTGAAGATTTCCATTTAATTGGCCCTTATTTGGATGATTGCATTTTGAGGCAAGCAGAGAGGCAAGTTGCATCTGAATGGGATAAAACGTTAAATCCCGATATTGGATTTTTTGAACTTTATGATCTTTACTTCCGAAATTGTAAGGATTATGTTGAAGAGGTTCTCAAAGTGTATTACCAATTGAAATTTGGCAATAATTAACAATAAAAAATACTTAAGGAGGCGGCAAGAAAATGAAAAAACATTTAGTAATCGGTTTTTTGACCTTTTTCTATCTGGCGGAAGTGCTAATCACATATTTTGGTATTTCGATTTACCTTTCATATCTAAATTATTTACCGTGGTATGAAAAGAGTGGACAGCAGGGATTGGCCAATTTAATTATTGCCGCTCCCATTTTGGTGATTATTGGTGTTATTATATTTGCAATTGGGAGAAAACTCTCCGTACCTCGCATTATTTTCTTGTTGCCTTGGGTAGCCATTTGCTTTCTTAATATACCATTTCTATTTGGCGTACAAAACCCTGTGATATATACGGGAATTGTACTTAGTAGTATAGTGTTACTTGCGCAATTAATATTTAATGCTAAAGATATATGGAGACTTTTGAAATCAAAAGACCAAAGTTTGTGGAATCAATAGGAATATTTTTATAAAAATCGCTCTTTCTCAACTAAATAGCGCTTAACGGCCAGGGGCTTGGCAGGCAACCATTGTCATGCCGGACTTGATCCGGCATCCATTATGGCTTGCCTTCATGGATTCCTGCTTCCGGGCTTGTTGATAAAGTACCCTCGGCTGGAAAGCCGAGGCTATTAATATAATTAATAAATCTATAACTCCTTAATAGCCGACACTTTCCAGTGTCGGTATCAGGTACTCGGTTATCAATAAATAAATCTTCGGAGGTTTTTCAACACTCCCTTCCGCAGGAATGACATTGCCGATGCCCTGGGCTCGGTTACGAGGATCACCGACAGCACCGGGGCAAGGCAAAAGCTGATGGTTTACGACAGCTACGGCGTGATGAGTACCGACTCCGGCAGCGTGCAGGCGGATTACGTGAGCTACACCGGCCGGGAAGCGGAGCGGGATTTGGGGATATACTATTACAGAGCAAGGTATTACGACCCGCTTACCGGCAGGTTTATGGTAAGAGATCCGCTGGGCTTGGCCGCCGGCGATGTGAATTTGTACCGGTATGTGGGTAATAACCCGGTGAGCCTGAGCGATCCGTCGGGTATGATATCTGGAGTAGGTGTGGGAATCGGTCTACGAAACTTATTGATGGACATTCTAAATTCCATTGCAAATGCCTCCACGGCTGATTGCAATGGCGAATTCTGGTGGGATA
>CBFCYP010000175.1:0-5604 GCA_965602185.1 uncultured bacterium | reverse complement strand
TTCTCCGTTTGATCCGAGGGCGAAGCTCCCGGGCTGCCCATTTCCTCCCCGACCAGCTTGGCTAACTCTTTCCGGTCTTCGAGGGCCTGCCCTTGTTGCTCCTCAGATTCGGGCTTAACCGTATCGTAGCCCTTTTCCGACAGCTTACTCCAGACCAGCAACAGAACGACGAATGTAACCGTCGACGCCGCCACGACTTTGAGATTGATCATAATCCCACCCCCATTCGACTATACTCGATATCGGAAAGCCGTTGTCTTTTCCAACGAAATACCGGTTAGCCGTGATAGCGATGTTCGGTATGAAACATTTATGACAAGCGAAGTTTACCAGGATGTATTCTGTAATCTTTTGAATGACAGCAGGTTGCATATATTTATCAAAATAGGGTCTTGTCAAAAATGAGAAATATATTAAATTGGTAATGAGACTGGTTTTGATTAATAATTGGAGAGCCAAATGAGAACCACGCAATTTGTCATATATTTTCTTTTAGCCTTTGCGGTAACTTTCTTAGTTAATACGGTCGCTATTTTTATTTACAACGTGCTGGCTTTCGGCCGCGGCGGATTCAACTGGGAGATTACGTTCCTATTCGCATTCACGCTGGGGCTGTTCTTCCCTATCATGGATTTGATCCTTACGAGTAAGAGGGATATACGTTAAGCCGTATGATTTGGGAATTATCGTTTTTAATAAAAAAAGCTTATCTGAAATTATCGATCTTATTGGAGATAAATATATGATTTCAGAAAATTATTTAAGGGATGTAAATTCGCAGTTTCAAAAACACAAGACGCTTGTGGAAAAAGCCTTGAGCCAGGTTTCCGACCGGGATTTTTTTCGCGAGCTCGGACCTGCATCAAACAGCATCGCCATAATTGTCAAGCATATGGCGGGAAATATGCGTTCCCGCTGGAGAGATTTCCTAACCTCCGATGGCGAGAAACCGGATCGCCATAGGGATACGGAATTCGAGATAACGCCTGAGGATTCCAGGAAAACGATTATGACCCGATGGGAGCGGGGCTGGAAATTTCTTTTCAACTCTATCGAACAGCTAAAACCGGAGGATCTCGAGAAAACGATTACGATTCGTGGCGAGCCGTATTCTGTTCTTGAGGCGATAAACAGGCAACTAACCCATTACGCTTATCACGCGGGGCAGATTGCCTATCTAGCTCGCCACTACGCCGGCGATAAATGGCAAACTTTGAGCGTTCCCAGGGGTAAATCCGAGGAGTTCAACAAACAGATGCGGGAGAGGTTCAAATAACACGCGCGATTTCGGCGCGTTTGGTCCGTACAAAGGATTTAATTTAGAAAAAGGCGCCGGGTGCTGTAAGCCGGCGCCGCCAATTTTAATCATTATTCAAAGAAGACTACTATCTCCTCGTGTATGTAATTTCCATGGACATGTATTCTTTTCCATCGGCGGTGTAATCGTACATTTCGGACACACGGGTATCTTCATCGAAGAGCCTTATGATGGTTTTCGATTTTTTATCCTTCTGTCCGGTATAGAAATCGTCCCAGGTACCTTCTAATGTAATTATCGTGCCATCATCGTTAGCCGTCCCTGTCTGCAGAAAAAACATAGTAGAATAGCTGTCGATCCAGAGAGAGTTGTATTTCTTCGCGTAGTTATCGTAGCCGACAATGCCCATACCCTCAAACGGGATTTCGCCCATCCTGCCGTTATACTTTTCCATCATATACCGACCATCGAGTATCCATTCCACCTTCGAGGAGGCTTCGGATTCGTCTACCGGGGCGTCGGGGGATGACCACGATCTGGTAACGATATCCCAATCGCCGACGAACGGCTCCAGCAGCTTATGCCCTTCTCCCGGGGTACCGTATTTCATCATCAATTCCATCATCTGCTGTTGTTCGGGCGACATCTCCTCGCCCTCCTGGGCTATCACCCAGACTCCGGACGCCACCAGCGCCGCCGCGATCACAAACGGCAATAGTTTCTTAAGCCTCATTTTCCCTCCCGGGATTTCTGTTTAATAATTAATAAATTAATTTCAAATCGTATGCGCCTTGAATGGTTTCAGACTAATCCTCATCCTCGTCATCATCTTCTTGAATATCATCGGAATCGTCCTCATCTTCCTCGTCATCATCGTCGATGTCGCCGGGTTCGTCTTCATCATCCTCGTCAATATCATGATCCTGAATCTGTTCGGCGTTTTTTATCTCGCCTTTCTGGGTGAGTATAATTTCGTATTCGATTTCCTCATCGCCCTCTTCCATTTCAATAGCGACTTCGAATTCTATTCCCGATTCTCCGGATATCTTCTCCGCCTCATAAATTTCGCCTTTGGGATAGGCCTCCCTCAATGAATCGATAACCGCTTGCGGAAGAGCGTTAATCGCGATTTCCTCCTCAATAGAAAACAAAGTGCCGTCTTCGAGATAAATGATGTTCTTTTCTGTTTCCCCCTGCCTGCATTCGAACTCGTAATATGTTTTACCTTCGATCACTTCTTTCACTATTCCGCTTACGGCTGTACCGGCGTATACATTAATAAAAGCCTCAAGCACCTCGGCGGGAACGTCCTTCTTCGTGATTTTCTGAGATTCTTCACCCGCCATCGCCGAACTCAGCGATATCGCCATAATCAGAACAAGAACGATTTTAAAGGTTCTTTCAAACATGCGCATATTATCCTCCTTTTCAGTTTTGATTTGAATTTCTAATATAAAGATAAGCTAATCACCCTCACCGGCGGCCGACCACGCTATTCATTATTTCAGAATTGTTAAAATATGGACTGGCTCGCTCTTTGTAAACAGGAAAATGTAGGTGGGGAGCTGGTCTCTGGGCGAAAGGTATAGATAAGATCAGGAATTCCAGCTTTGCGGGACTGACCGCGCAGAAAACGCCCTCCCATTTCGGCCGTTCAATTAAACGCCCTTGTTTCGTCAGGTCGTAGGCCTAAGGCCGTGACCTGACGAAATCGGCTAAATAATCCCGCTTTACGGTCAGGTCCCCGCTTCGCTCACGACCTGACCGAACAATTACAACCACTAAAGAGTTGCGCCATACGGCCGATGGATACCCAAACGATGTCATTAGAGAGTGGTCGGCGGACGTCCTCGTCTGCTGACACGCGCTTCTGTTGGCGTATCAGGAAGTACGCCAACCACGAAAAACTCCTTGCTATGAATCGACTTTTTTGATTGTAGCCTATTATACAACAAAATATGCCCGTGGAGGTCCGGTTTATCTACAAATCAATGATCAATTGTATTGAGAAAGAGAATCCTCAACGCCCTTGATTATTGTTTCAATTTCCTTTCTGGAGGGTTTTGCATATCTCTGGTCTTTTGGCCTGTATAATTTTATCAATTCCCCACCGCTAGCCGAGACTATATTTTTTGACAATATTTCCCCCGGCAACTTCCCTTCCTGACTTTCAAAAGCTGGATTTATTACCAGAAGCATTATGTTTCCCTTTTTATACTGTACAGCGGCATTCACTGAATTTCTATAGGCAGGATCATCGAATATGTCTGTACAACCGGGCGTAATCGGTTCCGGGTAACAATCACTTAAGAGAATGACAATGCTTCTGGAAGCGGGATTTTTGCTTTTTTCCAGTCTGGCCATATTCAGGGACTTGTACAATCCGTCTGCTATCGGGGTCTCTCCATGAAACTTCAATCTGCCCAATCCTCGGGCAACCACCCGGAAATTGTGAGTGGGATGGCTATAGATCTTTGCCTGCGATCCCTGCAAGGAAATCAGGCCGACTCTATCATTATGCTTATTAAAATAGCCTGTCAGCGATTTTAATATTTCCTTGAACACTTTAATAAACGGCCAGGTCGATCTGCTGACATCAATTAATAAAATAAGCGTCAGGCTTTCATATTCCAGACGAGTCCAGCCCAGCATGTCTTCATCGGTGATGTTCAGTTTTCTCAATTTCAAGTTATAATTTCCGTTTGAAACCGAATTTAATACAGTCTTCAAAAAAGCCAGCTTACTTTTGCCTTTTGTGTATTTGACGTTTCTGGCGTTCCGCCCGGTGGTCAGGGAGGCTACGGCACCACGACGTCTGCTGCCTCTGGCGGCCCTGGCTTTTAACTTTCGAATGTTCCGCAAAAACTTAAATAATGACGTCATGGCGGCTCTATAAAGACTATTCAAAGATGGAAATAACTTTTCCAGGGAATAATCAGGAAGCGGTAACCTTAATTTGATCCCGGGCTTATCGTAATCAGCGTTTTTAGATGCCGAATCTAAAATATCAGGGAGAAGGCTATCGGATGTTTTTAAAGATTTCCCTAATGATTCATTCTTTTTTTTTTAAAGCAATATCGTCAGGGCTTATATCCGAAAGATCAACATCCTCTTCACCATCATCTAAGAACTTATCGGTTTTTTTATCAATATCAATCGAAGAGCCGGAGAATTTCTTGGCATTACCTGAAGGGGATTTAATGGACGTTTCTTTCTTTAAGCTATTTGTAAACGCCGCTCTGATTTCATCGACCGATGGCGGTTCCAGAAGCCCTCCATCGCGGGTTCTATGCGATAATGCAAATTCCGCCGCAAGTAGAATGTCTTCTTTAATAACATCCGTTCTTTGATCGAGAGAGGCAATTGTCCGGGCGGTTTTTACAATAATGATATCCGGACGTTGCCCGTCAACTTTAAGCGCTCCACAGGCTTCTGCAATGCTATATAGAAACGTTTCATCCATTTGCACTTCGTGAAGCAATGTCCTTGCCTTCGAGATTATTTTGCCATAAGCCTTCTCGTCTTTCCGGAAAATATCATCAAACCTGTCGGGATTGCTTTCATAGAGCAAATTCCTTTTTACTATTTCCACCCTTTTTTGTGAATCATGAATGGTTCCCACCTTGATACAGAGAGGAAATCTATCAAGTATTTGAGGTCGCAGTTCACCTTCCTCGGGATTCATAGTGCCCACCAGGATAAATTCGTCGGGATGAGATATCGAAATGCCCTCGCGCTCAATCGTATTCCAGGGAGAGGCAGCCGCATCCAGAATATCATCCACAAGATGATCGGGCAGCAAATTCACCTCATCGACATATAAAATATTACGATTCGCTTCACCCAATATGCCTGGCTGAACCTTTTTCTGCCCGCTTTTAAGCAAACTTTCTATATCAATGCTGCCTATCAGCCTGTCCTCCGTGCAGCTTAAAGGCAGGTTAATGATCTTCATCTTTTTACGAACCGATCCAATCGAATCCTTTTCCCGGCATAATGTGCAGAATCTCTCCGGCCTTGCAGGATCACAATTAAAATGACAACCGTCGACCGAATCATATTCAGGCAGTATTGTTTCTATGGAATGCACTATGGTGCTTTTTCCGGTACCCTTGGGTCCACTGATAAGCAAACCGCCGATTTTGGGATTAACTATATTGGCCAGATAAGCGGTTTTAAATTCTTCCTGCCCGACTATTGCGGAAAAAAGATATGGTCTTTTTTGAAATTTCATCATCTCGCCTTTGCGCTCATCCCTACTGACATAGACCCGGTCAGGAAAGGGCTCCAAACCACTCTGAAATACTAATTTAATGGATAAATATATCCCTTGTAAACAGAAAAAT
>CBFCYP010000174.1:0-5662 GCA_965602185.1 uncultured bacterium | reverse complement strand
GGCGGGAGTTTTTAAGGATACAAAATAAGGTATTTTTTCGCCGGGTAAGTTGAAATACTGAACTTATCGATATTTTAAATTATAATTCTAAATTGGACGTCTTGACAGATTATGAAATCTTCAATATTTTGAAAGGTTTGAACATATAGCAGATTGAGTGTACTGGAACAAAAAATACCCGGGGCCTGTATAATTGAAAATTAACCGGGAGGAGTTTTATGGAACAACAAATAGCCGATATTCAGGAATTGATTAAACAGAAATCATCGTTTATTGAGCGCTTGAGCTCGGAGATATCAAAAGTAATTGTCGGGCAAAAGTATTTGATCGAAAGGCTGTTAATAGGTCTTCTGGCCGACGGACATATCCTCATCGAGGGAGTGCCCGGCCTGGCCAAGACATTGTCGGTCAAAACGTTGTCGGATGCCATCCAGACCGGATTCAAGCGGATACAGTTCACCCCGGATCTGCTGCCGGGTGACTTGATCGGCACCCAGATCTATTCCGCTAAAGACAACCGGTTTACGGTGAGAAAAGGGCCGATATTTTCCAATCTCATTCTGGCGGACGAAATCAACCGCGCCCCCGCCAAGGTGCAATCGGCATTGCTTGAGGCCATGCAGGAACGGCAGGTCACGATAGGCGACGAGACGTTCAAACTGCCCGAACCTTTTCTGGTGCTGGCCACGCAGAATCCGATAGAACAGGAGGGCACCTACCCGTTGCCCGAAGCCCAGGTGGATCGTTTTATGCTGAAATTGAAGGTTACCTACCCCAGCCCGGATGAGGAACTGGAGATCCAGGAGAGAATGGCGGTGCAGAGGAACATCGAGGTCTCGAAAATCACAAATCCCGATGAAATTATTGAAGCCCGCAAAGCCATGAATCAAATATACATAGACGAGAAGGTAAAAAAGTATATCGTGGATATAGTATGCGCCACCAGGGAACCGCAAAAATACGGAATCGAGCTCGAGGATCTGATCGATTACGGAGCTTCTCCCCGGGCGTCTATTTACCTCAATATCGTTTCCAGGGCTTACGCATTCCTGAAAGGCCGGGCCTACGCTACCCCTGACGACGTGAAAATCATAGGTCCCGACGTTCTAAGGCATAGAATCATCCTCTCCTACGAAGCCGAGGCCGAGGAAATGACGTCGGATGATATTATCAGAAAAGTATTCAACGGAGTCGAGGTACCGTAAATGCTCCCGAGCGAGATCCTGAAAAAGATCAAACGTATAGAGATTAAGACCACCCGCATGGTGAACGAGGTTTTTTCCGGGGAGTATCATTCCATATTCAGGGGCATGGGTATGGAATTCTCGGAGGTCAGGGAATACCAGCCGGGTGATGATATCCGCAATATCGACTGGAACGTTACCGCGCGTTACGGACATCCTTTTTTAAAGGTATACCGGGAAGAACGGGAGCTCAATGTGATGTTGATAGTCGATCTCTCGGCCTCTCAACGATTCGGAACGGGCGAGCGATTCAAGACCGAGGCCGCCGCGGAGATTACGGCGCTTTTATCGTTGGCGGCCATAAAAAATAACGACAAGGTCGGGCTTCTGGTTTTCACGGACGAGGTGGAGCTTTATCTACCTCCTAAGAAAGGCAAAAACCACGTCCTCCGACTGATCAGGGAGATTCTTTATTTCGAGCCGTCGGGCAGAAGAACCAATACGGCGGCGGCTCTGGAATATTTTCTCGGTATAGCCAAGAAAAAAAGCGTGGTGTTTCTAATTTCGGATTTTATCGACGAGGGTTTTGAGAAACCGATGGGTATCGCCGCCAGGAAACATGACCTCATAGCCTTAAAGCTGGGAGACGCTCTGGAAATGAAGATTCCCAGAACCGGGCTTATAAGATTTCAAGATCTGGAATCCGGCGCCGAGTGCCTGGTTGATACCTCCTCCAGAAGATTTAAGAAACTGTTTCAGAAAAGGGTAATAGAACGGAACAGGCATTTCGATACCATGACGACCAGGATGGGTATAGACAAAGTATATATACCGGCGGGCGGAGACTATGCTACCCCCCTGATCCGTTTTTTCGAAATGAGAGCGAAAAGGATAAGACGTTAAAAGATGATAAAGCCTCATTTGCATTTCCTGCTTGCCGTGCCCGCGGGATGGCTTATGAAATCCCTGGAGATCTCCATGCTGGCGTTTTGCCTGGTGATTGGGATGTACGATCCCGTTTCCGGCCGCGATTTTAATATTTCCACATATATCGATTCCGATAGTCTGACCGTCGGAGATAAATTTCTTTTATTTAATACCTTAAACAACGCTGACGATTATAAAATCGAACCCGCGCCCGTTGAGGGGCAGGTCGGTGATGCGACCGTTTTATCCGACATATATAGGATTCCGGATTCCGAACCGGGAACCATAGCGTTCGCCTGTACGCTGGCCGTTTACAAACCGGGTGAAGTCGAAATACTGCCGTTTATATTCAATGTTACGGATTCGCTTGGAAATACAGAAGAGGTCTCCGGGAAAAGTATGAACGCAATGGTTTACAGTGTCCTGCCTGAGGATACGACCGGCATCGAAATAGCCGATATAAAAGAGCCCATGAAATTAAGAGGGCCGATCTGGCCTTATATAATAATACTTCTAGCGATTGTTTTAATAGCCCTGTCGATCATTTTATCAAGAAAGTATTTTCGAAAAAAGACCGATATCGCCGCTTTGCCTCCGCGGCCGCCCTGGGAAATCGCATATGAAAAACTCGATCGTCTGAAATCCGAAAGACACACCGAGTTCGGACGATTGAAGAAGTATTATTTTGATCTATCGCTTATAATTCGGGAATATATAGAGGGCAGATACGAGTTCCCGGCGGCTGAATATACAACGTATGAACTCGAAAATGCTGATAATCTCAAGGAAATCGAAGGCGATCTTTACAGCAGGCTTTTCGCGTTGTTCAATCGCGCCGATCTGGCCAAATTCGCCAGGTTCCAGCCAAACGTCACGGACGCCGATTCCGATATGAAATTTGCCTATGATTTTGTATCAAAAACAATTCCGGTAGTCGAAAGCCCGGAGGCGAAGGATGAAAAATTGGAGGTGGCGGTAAAATAGAATGATCAGGTTTAAGGATCCCATTTGGCTTTTGCTGCTGATTTTGCCTGTGGCCTATCTATATATCCGGTATTTTGCGAGCTGGCTAAAGCCGCCTTCGTTGCCATATTCCAACATAAATGTCTTTTCCGGGATAGGCTCGTCCTGGAAAACCAGGCTTTCTTCATCTCTGCCGATATTGAAGGCTGTCGGTTTATCCGCCCTGATACTGGCCATGGCCAGACCCCAGTCCGGCTTCGGCGATACCCGTGAAACGGTGGAGGGCGTTGATATAATGCTGGCTCTTGATATCTCCAGCAGTATGAAGGCCATAGATTTCAAACCTAAAAACCGTCTTCATGTGGCAAAGGAGGTAATTCAGAGGTTTATTGACGATCGGGAATCGGATCGCCTGGGGCTGGTGGTGTTTGCCAGGAGAAGCTTCACGCAGTGTCCTCTAACTACCGATTATGAGCTTCTAAAAAGCCTTCTGCAACGGGTCGATTTCGGTATGGTCGAGGATAAAACCGCGATCGGCTTGGCCTTAGCCAATGCCGCCAACCGGCTGAGAGATTCCAACGCCAAGACCAAGATCATAATCCTCCTGACCGACGGCGTAAATAATGTCGATGATCTCGCGCCCATCGACGCCGCCAAAGCTGCGGCGGCATTGGGCATAAAAATCTACACCATCGGCGCGGGGAAGCCCGGAATGGTGGAAATTCCCATAGATACCGGTTTCGGCACCAGATATGTCCGACAGCAATCCGAGATTGACGAGGAAACCTTAAAGGAGATCGCCTCCGTTTCCAACGGGAAGTTTTACCGGGCTAAAGACGAAACCGCCCTGAAGGAGATCTATGATCAGATCTCCAGGCTTGAAAAAACCAAAATCGAGGTGTTCAGTTTTTACAGATATACCGAGCTTTTCTCCGGATTTCTGATGGCCGGCCTTTCGATTCTCTTTATCGAGTTTCTTTTTCATAGATCATTGCTGGGAGGGATTCCCGAATGAGATTTTACGACCCCGATTTCCTGATGCTGTTTTTATTATATCCTTTGTTGTTTATAATGATATTTATATTCTTCAGACTTAGAAAACAGCGTATAAGTCGCCTGGGGCATATAGAATCTTTGAAAAAACTGCTTCTGCGGGTCAATCCGGCCGCCCGCAATATATCTATATTTCTCCTTGTTATCGGATTTTCGTTTATTATAGCGGCCCTGGCTCGTCCTCAATACCCCGGAGGAGTGGAGAAAATAGAAACCAGGGGAGGTAAGATTGTTATCGCGCTCGATATTTCACTGTCCATGCTGGCCCCCGATTTCCAACCCAACCGGCTGGAAAAAGCCAAAAGAGAGATAATCGATCTGGTGGAGATGCTCAAGGCACAGACCCTGGGATTGGTGATTTTCGCGGGGGAGGCGTTTGTCCAGTGCCCTCCCACGATCGATTACTCCGCTTTCAGGTTGTTTCTCGACGTGGCCGACGTGGGCATGATATCCGATACCGGTACCAATATCGAAGACGCCATAGAAAAATCCGTTAAATTACTCGATGATGATTCGCCTGTCGATAAGGCTATCATTATTTTCACGGATGGCGAATCCTTTGAAGGCGAAGCCGGAGAGGCGGCGTCTGAGGCCGCGAAGAGAGGAATCAAGGTTTATACCGTCGGGATAGGCTCCGCCAGGGGACGTCCCATACCCGATATGGCGTCAGGCGGCGAATCCTTAAAGAAGAACAAGGAGGGTGAAATAATCGTCTCCCGCCTCGAAGCGGAGGAGTTGACCGCCATAGCGTCTGCCGGAAAGGGCAAATTTTACCGGGCCACGCCGGGAGCCAAAGAGCTTGAAGATATCTATGCGGATATTAAGGGATTGCAGGGCGAAGAAAAAGATAAAAAATTCAGAACGCTCTATAACGAAAAATACAAATGGGCGCTTCTGCCGGGCATAGCATTTATTTCCATATCGTTTTTGATGCCGCTATCAAGGAGAGAAACGCGTGCTTAGGATATCATGCTTCATCATAATGACGTTATTTATGGCGTCGCTTTCCAGCGCTGACGAGTATCGCGATAAAATCAACGATGGATACGAATATTACCGTAACGGCGAATATGACAAGGCGGCCGATAATTTCGGGGAAGCCGGCGTTTTGAAACCTGATAGACCGCTGCCCAATTTCGATCGGGGCGGAGCCCTGTATAGATCCAATAATTTTGACGGGGCGGCCAAAGAGTTCGATTCCGCCATATCCAAAGGCGACGAAAAATACCTGGGGGATTACCATTATAACCTGGGCAATTCTCTGTATGAGTCGGGGAAATATGACGAAGCGATAAAATCGTATATTAACGCTTTAAAAATAAATCCCGATGATCATGATTATAAACAAAATCTCGAACTGTCTTTGCGCAGTCAACAACAACAGCAGCAACATGAGTCTTTCCCACCCCAGAAACGCCAGACACAAGAAAATGCTGCCGAGTGAAATCCCAATCATTCAAAAAGAAACCAAGCCTTCTAACACCCCCCTCTTTTGTATTCACAAAAGTCTGGCGAGTCCCCAAATGAATGGCACT
>CBFCYP010000173.1:0-5714 GCA_965602185.1 uncultured bacterium | reverse complement strand
CCATAATAGGTCTGGTGCTGGTATTAACCGATATTACCAGCAGCCGGTTATGGAGCGTATCGCAGATTACGCCGTTGGGCGCCTGAAGCGGATCAACGAAGAGCGTACAACTCAACGCGCTCACATCGACTCTCCATAATTTATGATCCCAGTAATCAGAAATATATATATAACCCTGGTTGTCATAGTCCAGATCATTTAATAATCCGACGCTTGGTATAGGCAGAAAGAACAGCATATCATCAGTTTGAAGGCTGTACGCTACCAGGCCTACATAAGGGGTATCATTTGATGCTACAAACAGGGTATCCCGCACATTGAGAATACCGGCGATCCGGGTAAGCGTAGTGTCGAAATAGCTCTGGGTGCCGTCGGATGCTATCGCCACGATACTGCCGTCTCCCCAGTTTGAGACCAGATAGCGATCCTGCAATGAATCGTACACCACGCTTTCGGGATTGTTCAGCAGGTTCTGCGCCGACGCGAACGGCACATTAATAGCAATTATTGCCAGTAATGTCATAAAAGTTGCCAAAACAGGAAAATTAGAACGGTAGCTTTTGTTCATTTTACCCTCCGACGAATCGGTTTAGATTTTTCAGGCGGCCCATGGTGTGATCCTCTATCGGTTCTCTGTCTCGTATAATTAACAAAATCAGCCGCGAATCCGTTCTGTTTTTTTTGTAGGCGGTCGGTTCATCCAGCCGCAATACCGGCCATTGGGGATTTTAGCCGTAGGTCAGGAGCCCGCAGGGCTCCTGACAAATGAAGGAAAGCGTCAGGAGCTTTCAGCTCCTGACCTACCTCTCGCAATGACGTGGTTTTCGTAGGCGGTCGGTTTATCCGGCCGCACCCTGTGGACACGGCGTTGGGGGATAAACCCCCAACCTACGGCATTGCGATTGTAGGCGGTCGGTTTATCCGGCCGCAATACCGGCCATTGGGGATTTTAGCCGTAGGTCAGGAGCCCGCAGCGCTCCTGACAAATGAAGGAAAGCTGCCGAGCTACGGTTGCAATAAAGGCGACACGCAGGCTGGATTTTTTCACAAATTAATGCGATGCTGGTTTATGATTGCTGTAGACACTAACGACCCGGGGCTGTACAGCGGAAGGATTTTGCGGCCCTGAAAGAACCAAATATGCTATTCTATAAAATTTGCCAAAGGATGATTTTTTTCGGTAAATATTTTCTTTAATTTCTTTTGCTCAATATCATTATATTTATGGTAAATTTCTTTTTTATATACAGATTTGGCATACGGATTAATAGCCTTAGTATCATCAAAAACAGATGGTTTTTCCTCAAAATCAACTACTGCTAGGTGTTCTGTATCATACAAAGCTCCATCTTGATCTTCGTATAAAAACAAAATATATATAAAATAGGTTTTCTCAAAATCCACATTTTCGAACAATACCATAATCCCAGAAAATTTATCATCTACCGATAAAGGAGTTTGACGCGCATAATTTTTCAAGTGATCGATATGAAAATCGCTAATTCTTCCATCCAAAAAATCGCTTCGAAAGTTAATTTCTTTTTTTGAAAGGTAATAAATGGAACCAATATAGGATAAAATGCCTTTTCCTCTATTGTATAATATAGGTTCACAACTAAAAGTCAATTTCCCCGGCTTGGCCGTACTATAATATTTGAGAATAAGTTGTAGAGAATCGCTCTCGGCTGAATATGCCGCAGAACCTATTGGCCTATAGCCCTGTCTCATTGTGTTTTCTAAGTATCCATTTTGGCGCCGTAACTCAGATAATTCGCATTTGATTAGAATAAGGCCGCATATGCCAGTAATTAATAGCCCCAGAGTGGCATACGATAATATCCTGTTATGCCACTCGTTTCCTTTGTTCATCTAACCCCCTTTTTATATATCCAACGTGATATAAAAGAATACATGCATCTTGTTCAAAATGTCAATTATTTTTTGTTTTATTTTCTCTTTCCATTAGGTAAATTAAAGGGCCTATAATTCACCTGCCACTTCCTCATCCTCTAGCTCTATTGCTATTTTGTTAAGGATAGTATGTTGGACATATCCTTCATAATCTTTTATTCTTTCAAGTAAATCCTGGAGATCCTCGCTTGGAATAAACCGGCAATATTCGTTCAGACCTATCTTTCTGAATGTTGGCCTTGATAGCTCTCTAAATACTTTTTCCTGTCTTTCTCTCGGTGCTATAATGAAAAGATTTATTTTTAATGCCGGAACCAAAGCAATGAGGTCTGATAATCTAAGCAATCCTGAATATACTGAAGTGGATGTTTCAATCTCAAAAGCACATATGGGCGCCCCTTGGCTTATCCAAATAATGTCAATAAGCGATATTCGCTTCGTGGCTTCATCACTGAGTCCAAGGCTTGGTAGTCTTTTCAAACAACCATCGCTAATCGTCTTGCCCTTGTATTGCTTGCTTTGGTCATTAGAAGCAATCCATATTGAGCTACCTGTTATTTTCCCAAGCCGAACGAGTTGGCTTTGAATCTTGGTGTGAGTGGATTGATCTTTTACGGAGAACTTGGTATCTTCTGTAAAATCAATTACATCAGATATCTTTCTCTTCGTTTGTTTCCGTTTTTTTTTGGCTGGCTTTTCACCGCGCTCACGGACTAATTTTGCCTCCTCTAGCAGATCTTCGATCTGGTTATGGAATTTATCCATGCTATTAGGGGATTCCATAATGGCTTTAACGATTGAATCTGCATATGGTGATTCTAAAACCTGTTGATTAAGAATCCCCCAACCATATCTGGGTCCCCATACTTTAGTCAAAGTATCACGAATAGCGCCCAAAATTGGAGGTCGATCCGCAACATCAATCACATGCTTGAACTTAATGGGAATCCGATACGGGAAGAGGCCATTATCCCAGACTTTTTCTTTAGAGTAAAAAGATTTCCCAGCAACTTCAGAAAGCGCAGCCATGCTCTTGCCAACGATTATTGCGACGTAATCGCCTTTCTGCCAGTCCTTGAATCTGTCGCTTCTACTTCCCCACAGACCCTTATTTAAACAAGTTAGAAACTGATATTCATCAACTTTGGTAATTCTCAGGCGCATTACTGTCTCCTAAACAATCAATATATAAAAAATCATTTCTGAAGTAAATCATTTCCATAGTTTTGAAAGCAATTATCGCAGAACTTATTTAGCTTGATTCTTGGCGCGTTGACCTTTCCAATACTCTCAGGATAATAAATTTCTCCAGCTTTGATTTGCTGGCCGCATTTATCGCAAATATGGGAAATTCTGGCTTTCGTTTCTTTTAGAAATTTCAGGCTATCGTATTTGCTCATATTTATATCCTATGGCTACCTTTTGCTGCGAGTCACTGCTTGCAGCAACCGCCTGCCCGCTCTGCGCCATCATCCGCCGTTGTCGCAAAATCGAGGCCCCTGCCTCATCGGATGCCATATCGTGTTGTCCCTGCGCGCGTTGAAAAATCAATAAACGCCGTAATAAGCGCAATGTGGTTTGCGGTGTCAATCATTTTTTTGGGGCATCGTGTCGCGAGTCACGGTTTGCCGTGACCGCTCCCGGTTTGGCATAGCGAAGACGTAGGTCAAATCCCCCCGGGATTTGACGCCCGGATGTCAGGTCTCGGGGAGACCTGACCTACGTACTCATGGTGTCGCGGGGTTTCATCATGAGGGATAACACCCGGCCCTGTCATGCCGGACACCGATCCGGCATCCATTTATGGCCAACTTGTGGTTGGCGGTGTCAATCATTTTTTTATGGCCCACGCCCTACATATGCATAATTATTATCGTTCCGTCAGGTCGTAGGCCGAAGGCCGTGACCTGACGGTCACAGCGGTCGGATCACGCCCTGTGTGCTACGATCCGACCGAACAGCCCTGTGGTTTGCGGTGTCAATCATTTTTTTGGGGGTGAGCGGCCGGCTGGCCGTAGGTCAAATCCCCCCGGGATTTGACACATGAAAGTCAGGTCTCGGGGAGACCTGACCTACAGACTCATGGTGTCGCGGGATTCCATCATGAGGGATAACGATCATTTTTAATTCTGCGGTCATAGCAAGCTATGACTCGCAAAAAAAGAGAGCCCCGCCACAGCGGGGCTCCCATCGAAAATCGAATTCCGTTCGTAATTATTTCAGCAGAGTCATCATCTTTATCGAGCTGTAATCTCCGGCGGAGATCTTGTAGTAGTAGACTCCGGACGCGACATCCGAAGCGTCCCAGGTAACCGTATGATTACCGGCAGGAAGCAAGCCCTCAGCTATGGTGGCCGTTTTCTGTCCGAGGAGGTTGAAGACCTCGATGGTTACATCGGACTGCTGCGGCAGGGCGAAGCTGATATTGGTGCTGGCATTGAAAGGATTGGGGTAGTTCTGCGCGACGGAGAATTCCTGCGGCAGAATGGAAACCTCATCCACGCCGGTAATGCAGTTGACCGAGACCGGGATCTCGTGAGTATCGGGAGTGTTGCTGTAGACCGTAATAGTGGCCTGGTAACAGGAATCGTAGTTTAGGTTTTCGCCGGTGAAATCGACGGTAATATCGAGATCGACATTTTCGGCGGGCTGCAGCACACCGGACATGGGATCGACGATCAGCCACTGCGAAAATGGAGCGATCTCGTAACCGTAAATGTAGTCGTTGGGAGTGCCCTGGACCAGCAGGAACAGCGCGGCGATCGAGGGATCCCAGTCGGTGGTCAGGCAGGCGCCGCCCGCCATTCCGTCGGTAGCGCCGGTGATAAGATCACACTGCCAGGAAATCCCGGTATAGGTTCCGGTGGAGGGATTAAACTGCGAAATTTCCATCAGGGGACTGCCGTCCTGGGAGAATACCCAGAGCCAGGGTCCGTCATCCGAGATATCATCATAGGCCATACCATAAATAGCCTTGGAATTACCCCAGGAATTGATTACTGCACCGCTGCGGTCAAACTCATAGATCGAGGAGCCGAAGTTGGCGGTAAAGAAATGGTCGGTGGCGGGATCATAGGCTAACGCTCTATTCGTCGTCTCAGGGCCGTTGATAGTAACGCCGGTAATATCGCCGGTGAGCGGATCTATCTGATCGATCATTCCGTCGTCGGAACCATACAGGAACTCGCCGTCAAAAGCCAGGTCGCGCCATCCCCAGGAAGTGGTGCCGTTCTGATTGAACTGCTGTACCGGGGCCCCCTGCGCATCAAGCTTATAAAGAATATTGGGATCGGAACCGCTGTTGCCGCCGGTAACCCAGAAATAGGTGCCGTCGAATTCTATGCCGAGAAGCTGGGTATCGCCCAGAAAGCCCAGACCCGCCGCGAAAACCGAATCCTGGAAGTCGTCTATTACCGGAAGGTTACCGCCGTTATAAGTGAACGGCGCGACATCCGTCGCCCCCTCGGGATCAACGTTATTGGCGATTATTTCACCGCGGTTTTGATTAACGGAGAAAACAAAATCGCCTATAGTGACATCTACATCAAACTCCAGCTCGCCGTCTCCGACGTTGGCGACGTTGCGAGTGACCGTCACGACTTCGCCGGAATCAACCTCTAGATCCACGGGCGAGGTATTAACATTAATTAGCGGAGTGGGAAGAGCGAAATCCACCGTCGTAGTTTCATTCTCTACAATTATAATATCCTCAATTGTAACAGGATTATGATACTGAGCAGAAGCGGTGGCCGAATAAGTATTCGGGTAAAGATCAAAGAAATAAGAACCGCTGACATCCGTAG
>CBFCYP010000172.1:0-5989 GCA_965602185.1 uncultured bacterium | reverse complement strand
ATATTCAGATATCTGACAGTAATACCTATAATGCAGTGATTCCCCAGATAAGCGCCTGGGGGTATAACGTTTACGTGGTTTACAGAGCCTGGCGGCCCTACCAGGGGATTTACTTAAAGCGCAGTACAGACAGAGGGGCAACATGGCAGGAGATCCAGAGTTTATATTATACAGCCCGGAACTACGGATCAATGCCTGTAATAACATCGTTTGGTCAGCGCGTTTTTTGTATATTTGCAGTGATAACGGAATGGGAGCCATTTATTTCAAAATTTTATATGGCCAGAAGTACCGATTATGGTCAATCATGGAGTGATACTATATTCGTTTCAGATTCAACATATTCAGGTCTCGGTCCCGATCTTTCAAATAACGATTCAGGGCTTCATTTGATTCGCGGCAAGGGACTTCCTTCATCAAGTACAATTGAAATCTTGTACAATCGGAGTATTGACGAAGGCGACAACTGGGAAGGGCCTTATCTGCTGTCTCATTACGACACCAGCGGCTCATTCTGGCCGCAGATAGCAGCCTGGGGTGATTCCAACGTGATAGTCTCCTGGACCGATTATAAATATTCTCCTTACGCCTGGACAGGCGATGCCTTTATTTGCATAAGCACCGACAACGGCGATACCTGGAGTGAGCCTGTCCAGATGACCGATTTGCATCTGGTGAAAGCCACTGATATTTCAGCGGACGGCGATACTGTGCTCTTAGCATACTCTGATTATAGATATGGCGATAGAGAAATTATCGGCAATCTCTCCTTTGATGGCGGGAGAACATGGGAGGGCGAGGAACGCCTGACGGATGCGCTGGGGCAATCGGTAGAACCGAGCTGTGAATTAAATGGAGGCATCGGCCATGTAACCTGGTGCGATGGCCGCCTCGATCCCGAATGGACATATTACGAGGTTTATTATAAACGGGGGGATATGCTGATGGGCATTTCTGAAAATGTCCATAGTGTTCCGCTATCAGACCGGATAGTAAGTAGTTGTCCCAACCCGTTCAATTCCACAACGACTATAACGCTAAACAATTCGGAAGGAGGTGATGTGAGCATAGGCATATACGACATAACCGGCAGGCTCATAAAAGAGCTGGATTCAATAAACAAGGAGGGAGGTGAAATAAGAGCGGCCTGGGACGCGAAAGATAACTCCGGCAAAGAGGTCTCTAGCGGAGTCTACTTCGCCAGGGTATCGACGCCCCAAGCCGTAAAAATCAAAAAACTTCTGTATTTAAGATAATAAGATATTCTTAAATACCGTTTATATTTAAAATATCGCTCTGAATTCCGATAACCATAATATATGAGAAAATCGATCCTCTGTTTTTTGCCTGTTTTATTTTTTTTCGCCGCCTGTTCCGGGCCCGTAAAGGATTCCAGATACGATCTTCCGGCCCGGCCGCTTCATGGCAAGGACGCCAAAAAACTCCTTACCGGGGCTTCGAAGCATATCGGCGAACCGTACCAATACGGCGGAATCTCCGCAAAAGGATGGGATTGCTCCGGCTTCGTCTGCGGTATGTTTAAAAGATATCTGAATCTGAACCTGCCCCGGGAAACCGGCGGATTATACTCGGCGAGTGTACGCATAAAAGCCAAAAACTCCCGTCCCGGCGATCTCGTATTTTTCAGGATAGAAACGGGCAAACCGTCTCACGTAGGGATTTACGCGGGCAAAAACAGGTTTATCCATTCCTCGACCTCCAGCGGCGTAATTGTCTCCAGCCTCGCCGAAGACTATTACAGGCAGCGCTTTATCGGCTATCGAAGAATCCGCTACGGGCTTCTGGCCGATAGCCGCTGACCGCTAATTTTCTATTGCAACCCGCCTGAAAATATCATAAGAAATAACAAATTTATAAAAAGGAGGATTTTCTTGATAATAACGACTACTCCATCCATCGAGGGAAAGGAAATTAAGGATTATATCGGGGTCGTTACCGGCGAGGCCATTATGGGCGCCAATGTTTTCCGGGATTTCTTCGCTTCCATAACCGATATCGTCGGGGGACGGTCGGCGGCTTATGAAAAAGAGCTGAACAAGGCCCGCACGGTGGCGATGGATGAGATGGAACAGCAGGCGAAAGACCTCGGGGGAAACGCCGTGGTCGGCGTCGATCTGGATTACGAGGTGATCCGCGACGGCATGTTGATGGTAGCCGTGTCCGGTACCGCCGTCAAAATATAGAGCCCTATCCCGGGCTCAGGGCTGTTGACAAAGTAAAATTCGTCATTGCGAACCCCGACCCTTGGTCGGGGTGAAGCAATCTCCTTCATCCTTGTATCTCCAAACTCCACAATAAATAATACTATGTTTTATCACTGTAATTTATGAGATCGCTTCGTCGCCCCGCCTTTGGCGCCCCGCTGTAAGCGGGGCTCGCGATGACGAAAGCGAAATTTGTCAACGGCATCAACCCGCATCCGGGCTCGTTTTTCAAATCGCGTATCTGATAAATACGGCTTGGCCTTTATTGCTGCCTGTTAAATCTGAATAGCCAGATATCTCCGAAAACGGAACCGTCAATATTATATCTGCCGTCGGAGCGTATGAAAACCATCATCCTGTCGTCCGACGAGAAACCTGTCATGTAATCGATAAGATCGTTTTCGCGCTCGATTACATAGTTATTCCCCGTTTCCAGATCAAAAATGATTATCCATGACGGGTCCCAGTCGAGCAAAGCGGAAATATAGCGGCCGCTGTTGGAGAATTTCTCCAGGTAACAGGAGATATCGCCGTACGTCAACTGGGAAATCTGATCGTTCTTATAGATATAGATTTTCCTATCTATCGACGGTCCTTCCTCCTCGGTTTCAAATGCCAGAATTCCGCTGTCGGGAGAATTTATCCCCATGGTGACGGATTCGCCCGCCACTTCCTGCAATTTCGTTTTATCCACATGATTTAACGCCGGGTATTCATAGTCGGTTGATAAGGTGAGCAGTTCCTTCGTGTTTATATTTATTCCAAACGGTTTGATAAGATCTTTATAATCTTTTCCCGATGCCGCCTCGTTATCCGGCGCCAGAAGTCTTCTGAAATAAATTATGGTATCACCCGGCGCGAACATCGGATAAATGCATCTCCCATCCTGCGTCAGCCGTTCAAGGGTCGAAATTTCGGATGCGTGTTTCAGGGAGTTGAGAAACCTGTTGGGTCTTTCGGCCGGTTGCTTGTCCTCGGCGCAACAAAAGGAAAGCGTCAATAGTATTAAGACTATTTTTTTCATAGCGAAAATATAGGGGTCTTAAATTGAAATGTCAATTACTGCGGCCGGGTCTTTTTTTATGATCTTGACTATATCGGATTGAAATTGTAATTAGCCTGATGGAAAATAACCACTAATTTGAAGGATGGTGCCCGGTGAAAAGGATTTTTGTATTAATCGCCGTATTTGCGGCCTTGCTGATTATTTTGATCGTGTATCTCTCCCGGCAAAGGGCCTCGGATACGGATACCATAAAACTCTCCGGCACGGTGGAAGCGGTAGAGATCGATCTGGCGTTTAAGGCCGGCGGGCAAATAGCGTCGATTATGTTTGATGAGGGAGACAATATAGCCGAAGGCGACACCGCGGCCGAATTGACCCACCACGAGATCAGGGCTCAGATTCAGCTGGCCGAGGATCGTATCTCCGCCGCTCGAGCGCGATTAAAATCATTGAAAATAGAGAAGGAGTCCGCGGAGCGTAATCTTAAAAAAATCGCCAATCTCGTTCCCGCCGGCGGGGCGACCCAAAACCAGAAAGAGGACCTGGAGGACAGAATCCGCGTTCTTGAGGCTAACATCGAGGGGGCCTCAAGCGATATAAAATCGGCCGGGTCCCAGAGAGATCTTCTATTGGAAAATCTCAAAAACGAATATTTAATCTCTCCTTTAACAGGGAAGGTGCTGTTGAGATCCGCCGAACCCGGAGAGATAGCCAAACCGGGCCAAACGGTCCTGACCATAATAGACAACCGTAAACTGGAAATTAAAGTGTATATTCCCGAAAAGTATCTCGGCCGCGTGAAAATCGGCCAGGATGTCGGTATAGCCATAGATTCTTTCGAAGATGAGGTCTTTCCCGGTATTGTCGCCAGCATCTCCGAAAAAGCCGAATTCACCCCCAAGAATATTCAGACAAAAGAAGAACGCGTCAAAACCGTATACGCCGTCACGATCAGCTCCGGCAATCATGGCGGGATATTAAAACCCGGAATGCCTTGTGATGTCTTGATCGGTTTTGAGCCCCGGCTATGATCGAAATAAAAGGCCTGAAGAAAAAATTCGGGGATAACGAGGCTCTTTGCGGGATAGATCTGACGGTGGACTCCGATATCATTTTCGCCATCGTCGGGCCCGATGGCGCCGGGAAAACGACTCTTTTGCGCATACTGGCCGGTATAATGACTCCGGACGATGGCAGCATAAATGTTCTCGGACACGATATAGTAAAAAATCCCGAGGCCGCCAAAAGATACACCGGCTATCTCTCCCAGAGATTTTCGTTGAATCCCACGCTTACGGTAGCGGAAAATATCGATTTCTTCGGGACCCTCTATGAAGTGTCTAAAAGCCTGAAAGAGGATCGATTAAAGCGGCTCCTGGGATTCTCCCGTCTGGGTCCCTTTAAAGACAGGCAGGCCGGCAAGCTCTCCGGCGGAATGCAACGGAAACTCGCCCTGTGCTGCGCCCTGATACATACTCCCAGGATATTATTTCTTGATGAGCCGACCACCGGGGTTGACCCTATATCGCGGCGCGAGCTCTGGGAGATACTCTACGATCTGCTCGCCCAGGGCGTCCTGATCCTCGTCTCGACTCCATACATGGACGAGGCCGAACGGGCCGGGGAAATAATGATGCTTCACCGGGGTAAGACGCTCGCCCGGGGCAGCCTGGAGGATCTGAAATTGAAGTTCCGGCATAAGCTGTATGAGATGGTGTGCGATGACAGCCGCCGTGCTTTCGAGTTTCTCTCGGAGCGAATCGGCGGCGATCGGGTGGTATTTTTCGGCGACAGGCTGCATCTGGCCCTGGATAACGATCGGGAATCGCAAAACCTCAAAGACCTTCTGGCAGATTCCGGCTTGACGATTGACTCGCTCGATCCGATTTCGCCCGGGCTCGAAGATATTTTCATGCAGGAGCTGCTGGTTGAAAAACAATAACGATTCCCCGCATATCGCCGTTAAAGTCCGGAATATGACAAAAAAGTTCGACGGTTTCACGGCTGTCGATAATATCAGTTTCGATGTTAAAAGGGGAGAGGTTTTCGGATTCCTGGGGCCGAACGGCGCCGGCAAATCGACCACCATCAGGATCCTCTGCGGAATAATCGAATTGACCTCCGGCGAGGGATTTGTCGACGGCTGCTCCATATCGAAAGAGCGGGATAAAATTAAGCGTAATACCGGATATATGTCTCAAAAATTTTCCCTCTATGAGGACCTCACTCCCTACGAAAATCTCGAATTTTACGGCGGCGTTTACGGTCTCGATTCCAAAACCAGGAAACAAAGGATCCAGTGGGCTTTAAGCATGTCGGATCTGTCCGAACGGCGTGACGATCTGACCTCCGAGCTTCCCATGGGATTTAAGCAGCGCCTGGCCCTGGGAGCCTCCCTGCTGCATGCGCCATCAATCCTGTTCCTGGACGAGCCCACGGCGGGCGTCGACCCGCTGTCGCGCCGTGCTTTCTGGGATCTTATCTATGAGCAGGCTAAATCGGGAGTCACCGTTTTCGTTACAACCCATTATATGGACGAGGCCGAACATTGCGACCGAATAGCCTTCATCGACAGCGGGAAACTGATCCGACTCGATTCTCCCGGCGCGTTGAGGCGGGCGGATTTGAAAGAAGATATCATTGAAATTATCGTCGACGACTGGATGGAGGCCTTCAACGCTTTGAGAGAAAAGAAGGAGAGCTTCGGCGAAGTCTCTTTGTTCGGAACCGGCATTCATCTGAGTTTTACCGGCGGCGA
>CBFCYP010000171.1:0-6005 GCA_965602185.1 uncultured bacterium | reverse complement strand
AACAGTTTCGTATCCCGGAAAAACCGGAAGGCGCCGCTCTGGCCGCCCTCGATAATCTCGGTGTGCAGCATGGCGCCCCTGGTATCGGGCGGCAGACGTCCCACGAACTTGCCGTTGAACTCCACGGTCTTGTAACAACTGTCGGGCAGGCCGAGATATTCGGCCAGGAACTTGAATTTCAATATCTCGCCTTTCAAACGCCAGGAATCGCCGGATAGATAAAACAGGTTCTCCACGCCGGACGAGTCGCCGATTACGGGCGTATATCTCATTTCCAGCGATTTAATCGAATCGCCGGTCCTGGCTACATAAAGGGACGCGAACAAAACGTCCTCGGCGAATGGCCTGAAAAACTTAATCTCCGACGACAGCCGGAAAAACGCCTGCGCTATAAGTATGAATAAAATAGCGAGGGTAACAAAATAGACGTTTATTCCCCGGGGAGGTTTCGATTTGGGATCGCCCGTATCGCGATACCTGATTCGCTTGAAAACACCGGTTAACTGAAATCCTAACAGGATCAGACCGAGAATAAATAGAACGATCCCGTATACAAACAGTTTACCGCCCATAAGGAGAAGTTATTCTTTTTTCTCAGGCTTGAGATAATCAGGAACCGGTTTGGGCGGTCTGCCTGCTACATCCTTCATGTTGGAGCTGCCATGAAATATGGCGCCGTGCTCCACCAGGAGTGATTTCGATGTTATATCCCCTACCACCTCGCACTTGGACTGCAGTTCAACTTTCTCATCGGCCAGGAGGTTTCCCTCGACTTTACCGCCGACAATTATAGTCCTGGCCTTTATCTCGGCGGCCTTGACGGATCCCGTCGACCCGATCGTAACGGAATCGTTGGAATCAAGTTTGCCGGTAACCGTTCCATCGATGCGCGTAGAACCCTCTATGGTGATGGTTCCGTCGATCTTGGTCCCTTTACCGATAATTGTACCCAGTTCGCCTTTAGGTCCGTTCATATCTCCCTCTTTTGAATTTTGACGTTTTAACATTTAAAACAACCTTTCTCAATCCAGATACGGCGCCGGGTCCACCGGCTCCCCGTTTTTCCTTATCTCGTAATGGAGATGAGGAGCCGACGATCTGCCGGTGTTGCCGGAAAACGCTATGATATCTCCTTTTAAGACTTCCTGCCCCTTTTCCACAAGCAATTTATCGTTGTGACCGTACAATGTTTGAAAATTATCATCATGGTTTATTATCACCAGGTTGCCCATAATTTTATCCCATCCGGCGAAAATCACCGCTCCCGACGCGGTCGCCGCCACCGAGGTTCCTCTCTTTACGGCGAAATCGATACCGGTATGCCTTTCGATTTCATTTTCAACATCCACCTTGAAAGATCGAGTAATCCAGCCGTATAGGGGCCTGCCCTGAGGTATCCTTATCCTGGCGAGCTCCTCGGGCGATAACGCCAACCTGTTTTTTACCAGTTGACTGTCGAAAGGAATAGAATCCGGATAGTCTTTCGCCAGAGACTGCAGGTCTATCTGCGGCTGACCGCCGAACTCCTCCAGATCAACTCCGGCCATCTCGGCCAGGCGGGCCGTCAACTCCCGGTTTTTTTTGAAACTCTCCTCGATATCGACCACCCTGGCCATGTATCTTCTGAGATTATCGTTCTCCTCCTCCAGCATCATGCCCTTCGCGGCTTTGATTGAAAGGCCGGTATAGTTAAAGGTCATAACCACAAGCAAGGCCAGCCATAGTACGAGAACCACCAGCAAGAACTTCAGTAGATTTGACCGAAAAGTCCGGGAGAACACCCTGTTGTGCCCTTCCGGGATTATCATGATAGTAATTTTTCGGCTCAATAGTTCTCCAGCACTCCAAAAATCTCCAGGAGCCTGTTTAATTCATCGTCGGAGTAATACTCTATAATTATCCTGCCGCCTTTTCTCTTCTGGCTGATTGATACTCTGGTGGCGAACTTTCGTTTCAATGATTCTTCTATCGACTCAACCTGAGGAGATCTTAAGAGAGTTTTTTTGGATTTTTGACGAGGTTTTTCGGCATAAACCAACTTCTCCAGCTCCCGCACCGAAAGACCGTCCGCCGCGAATTTCTCGGCCAGGGAGATCTTCTCGGCGTCGTTATCGATAGCGAGTAAAGCGCGGGCGTGCCCCGCCGACAGTCTGCCGTCGATAATAAGATTCTTAACCCGGTCCGGCAGGGAGAGCAGCCTTATGGAATTCGCCACCGATGATCTGTCCTTGCCCACCCTGGTAGCGACATCGGTCTGTGAAATGTTACATTCCGTTATAAGCCTGTAATAAGCGCTGGCTTCCTCGATAGAATTCAGATCCTCGCGCTGTATGTTCTCGATGAGGGCCATCTCCATTACGGTTTCGTTGCCGGCTGATTCGATTATTAACGCCGGCGCCGTCTCCCATCCGAGTTTTTCTAACGCCTTCAGCCTTCTTTCGCCGACGATAAGCTCATAGTCGGAGCCCGATTTTCTAACCACCAGAGGTTGTATCAAACCGCTTTCTTTTATCGATTCCACCAGCTCGGCAAGCTTCGCCGCGTCAAAAACCTGCCTGGGCTGAAAAGGATTCGGCTTGATCTTCTCAACAGGTATGTCAAAGATGTTTTTTGTCGATACTCCCTCCGATGTATCATTTTCCGAAGATGCCGCGCCGGGGATCAACGCTTCCAGGCCTTTGCCTAACGCCACTCTTTTCATCTCGATAAAACCTCTTTCGCAAGATTGATATAATTAGCCGCTCCCGTACAAAGTATATCATATAACAATATCGGCTTGCCGAAACTCGGCGCCTCCGATAAGCGGACATTTCTGCTTATTACCGTATCAAACACTTTCTCAGGGAAAAATTTGCGCGCCTCCTCCGCCACCTGCTTGGAAAGGTTCAACCGCCCGTCATACATGGTCAGAAGCACGCCGTGAAGCTCGAGATCGGGATTGAGATGTTTTTTCACAAGTTTGACGGTATTCAACAACTGCCCCAATCCCTCCAGGGCGTAGTATTCGCATTGAATCGGGATTATCAATGAATCGGCGGCGACCAGGGCGTTGATTGTCAAAAGCCCCAACGATGGAGGGCAGTCGATGACTATGAAATCATATTTATCCCTGATGCTCATCAGGGCATCCCGGAGCCTGAATTCGCGCCTCGAAGCGGAGACGAGTTCAACCTCCGCGCCGACCAATTGGATATTCGACGGTATGATGTCCAGAAATTGTATCTCCGTATTTATCAAAGAGTTAGAGATAGAATCACCGTCAATAATAGAATCGTAGATCGTCTTAACTGTATTATTCTTGTCAACACCAACCCCGGAGGTAGTGTTGCCCTGGGGATCGATATCGACCAACAATGTTTTCTTCTCGGCAACCGCAAGACAGCTCGCCAAATTGATAGCGGTTGTAGTTTTACCCACGCCGCCTTTCTGATTAGCGATGGAAATAATCTTTGTCATATAACCTCAATTGAATTAATGCCTTACACCAACCAAGACCCACAACATGGGGAATTGTATATAAAAATTTTTGGTTTTGCAAGAAAAATGTTTCACGTGAAACAGGTTTTTTTAATCCCTTCAAAGCAGTTTATATTCGTTGAACTTATTGTAGTATATAATCTTACCTGATCCCTTGATTGTTTTACCCAGATGTTTCCTGATTTTTTCGGTAATCGCAACCGCCCTAATGGTTGCGATATCAAAGCTTCTTACCGGCGAAAAATCCTCAAATCGGCCATTCCAGACAGATATTCCGGGTAACTCAAGTTTCGAAATTACTTCATTGAGAAATAAAACCTTCTTTCGCCGGGACTCTATCATTACTATATCAAGTTCCTGCCGGACCAGGGCGATCGGTATGGCCGGAAAGCCGGCGCCGGAACCTATATCCACTAGATCGCCTTTGATGAGAATCTCTTTTAACGGAGTCAGGGAATCGAGAATATGCCTTTCGAGTAAATTATTCAGGTCGTTTTTTGAGACCAGGTTAATCCTGGGCGACCATTCCAGAAGCAGGTCATGATATAGACCCGCTTTTTGAATAAAATCAGCCTTCGCTTCCAGGCCGCGATCGCTAAACCATTTTTTAATTACTTCTTCAGATTTCGCAGGTAACGGCATTGTCAATATCTCGTTGAAAATATGTTGATTCTATTTGAAACAGGTTTAGAACTCCTTACTTTTCCACAAGTTTTCAAGATTTATTTACATTCCATTCGTAATATCTTATTTGATTGGTTTCACGTGAAAACCGGTCTTTTTCAAGAAACGAGAATTATGTTGAAAAAAAGCGTCAAATCCACAAGATTTCCACAATTATCCTACATTCTTCATCAGGAGCGACCCCAATGCACCATTAAAACCGATATATCGCCCGGGCTCACTCCCGAAATCCGGGACGCCTGTCCCAGAGTCTCCGGTTTGAACGTTGTCAACTTTTCCCTGGCTTCCTTTTTTAATCCGATCAGAACCGAATAATCGGTATTTTTCGGGATTGAAAAGCTCTCCAGTTTTTTTATCCGGGATATCCTGCGATCCTGACGAAGAATATAGCCTTCATAGCGAATTTCTGTCGCCAGCTTCTGAAAGATATGCTCTCCGTATATCGATATGGCCTCTCGAAAAACCGAATAATCGCCATAATTAATCGCCGGGTTTTTTAAGGAATCCAGTGCCCGAATGGCCTTCTTCCCGTCCTCAGATTCAATCTCAAGTCGTTTGGATTTCAGGTAATCTCTTAATTCGAATTTGCGTTCTAACCGGCCGGCATAATCCTGATAAACATCCGGCTTTACCAGTCCCAACCTGCGCCCCTTTTCGATAAGCCGCTCTTCCGCATTATCGTCTCGAAGTAAAAGCCGATATTCCGCCCGGGAGGTAAACATTCGGTATGGTTCCTCGGTCGATTTGGTTACCAGGTCGTCGAGCAATACCCCGATATACGATTCCGATCTTGAAAGCCGGAACGGTTCCTCTTTGCGGATCATCAAAACCGTGTTTATACCGGCAACCAATCCCTGGGCCGCCGCTTCTTCGTATCCCGATGTCCCGTTAACCTGGCCGGCGAAATAAAGATTGGGGACAACTTTCGATTCCATGGTCACATACAGTTGATGGGGAGGGAAGAAGTCGTATTCGATGGCGTACCCGGGTCGTGTCATTTCGACATTCTTGAATGCCGGTAACACTTTCAGGGCCTTGAATTGTACATCCTCCGGTAGGGAAGACGAAAAACCGTTGATATAAAACTCCGGGTGATCGATCCCCTCCGGTTCCAGGAATAATTGATGACGCGGCTTCTCGCTGAATCGCACCACCTTGTCCTCGATCGACGGGCAATACCGCGGCCCGATCCCCTTTATCCGTCCGCTGAAAAGGGGAGAATCGGACAGGTTTTCTCTTATATAATGATGGGACTCTTCATTGGTATATGTCAAGTAACAGGGATGTTGTTCTATATCATCCGGCCTTTCGGATCGGCTGGAAAAATAGGGAGGAGGATTATCGCCTAATTGGATCTCACATTGCGATAAATCGACCGACTCTCTAACGATTCTGGCGGGGGTGCCGGTCTTTAGCCTTCCGGCCTTAATTCCCAGATCTACCAGGCGTTCAGTCAGACCCTTCGAGGGCGGTTCATCGATCCTGCCCGCGGGGGTTTGATTTAACCCTATATGTATCAATCCGTTAAGGAAGGTGCCGGCAGTTATAATGACGGCCTCAGAGTCTATTTTCTCTCCCGACGAAAGAGTTACGCCCCGGCATTGCGAGTTTTCAATGATGAGATCGGTGGCTTCCCCTTCTATTATATCCAGGTTTTCCTGATCTGAGACCGTTCTGATCATGAAATCGGAGTAAAGTTGCCTATCGGCCTGCGCCCGGCGTGCCCGGACCGCGGGGCCCCTGGACAAGTTGAGCATCCGAAATTGTATGCCTGTATTATCGATCGCGAAACCCATTTCGCCGCCCAGGGCGTCGATCTCGCGCACCATTTGGCCTTTGGCCAG
>CBFCYP010000170.1:0-6011 GCA_965602185.1 uncultured bacterium | reverse complement strand
CGACGCTTGGAAACCAGCGGTAAATACTAAAAAAGACTTCGATTGTCAATTTTAGAATTACTGTTGCGGTATTAGTAAAAAGCCCCAAAATAGTTGAATAATTTATTTCGGTTTTTTAAAATTATCCCAGTCTATCGGATTTTCGATATCGATCCGGGGAAAATCCAGGTCTATTATATCGGGGTATTTCTGTGCGGCGGCGGTATTGAAAATTACTACTTCATCGTCAGGTCTGATCCAGCCCTGGTTGAATAAAATATCCAGCGCTCCAACACAGGCCGCCGCTTCAGGACAGATGGATATTCCCTCGGTTTTTGATGTCAACTCCATATAACTTAATATTTTCTCTTCCGGGACGGCCACCGCCTTTCCGCCGGATTCGCGGATGGCGTCGAGAATCATAAAATCTCCCACCGCCGAGGGCACCCTGATGCCGCTGGCCATAGTGTATGGATTTTCGAAGGGCTCCGCGAACCGTTCCCCGGCTTCGAACGCCCTTACAATAGGGCAACAACCGTCGGATTGCACCGCCACCATTTTGGGGCGTTTATCGGTCTTTAGCCAGCCGAGTTTCGCCAGTTCCCCAAACGCTTTCCACATGCCGATTAATCCGGTACCGCCGCCGGTGGGATACAAGATGACATCCGGCAGTTTCCATTGGAACTGCTCGGCGAGCTCCAACCCCATGGTTTTCTTGCCCTCGATACGGTATGGCTCCTTAAGAGTGGACATATCGAACCAGCCCATAACCTCTTTCCCCTCCCGGACGATTTTCCCGCAATCGCCTATCAGGCCATTGACCAGGAACGCTTCTGCTCCGAAGATTTTGCACTCAAATTTATTAATCAGCGGCGTATCCTCCGGCATAAATACATAAGCGTCTATCCCGGCCCGGGCGGCATAAGCGGCCATGGCGCCGCCGGCGTTTCCGGCGGTCGGGATAGCAACCGTTTCCACTCCGAATTTTTTGGCCATGATAATAGCCATAACCAGCCCTCTGCTTTTGAAACTTCCGGTGGGCAAGGCGGACTCATCTTTGATATAAAGTCTCTCCATTCCATATTTTTTTCCCAGCTCGTTGCAGGGCAATACGGGGGTCATAACTTCACCAAGAGATACAAGAGAATCTTCCGGGGCGGGCGGTAGAAGCTCGCTGTAACGCCACAAATTATATGGCCGGTTTATTAAGTCTTCCATTCTCAAAGATTTTTTGATTCTTTCCAGATCGTATCTGACCCACAAAGGTCGGTCTTTATGAAGAGTCTGGATTCTATCGGCTGGTAATACCGTTCCATCTATGGCGCTTTCCAGATGACTTACAAATGAGGGCATATATTTCTCCCGGTCTTAAAGATAACTTTCAAGTCAAAAAAATCTTACATGAATCCAAAACTACATAATTTAAGCTTTTAACACAAGCAAATGGCAAAAATCATGATTCATCGCGGCAATAATACTGCATACGATAGCATTCTAAGCCGGCGTATGACATTAAAATCTCTTGTATGACGATAATACACATATTAATTTCAATCCGGTTTGTGATTGAATGGATTGTTGGAAATAGACAGGAGTAAGCGATGCCAAAATATTATATACCCGAAATAGCCGGAAATGTATTTTGCGTAGGTTCAAAAGACCCGAATTTAAGGAAATTTGACGCGCTGGTCCATCTCCCCTACGGAACGTCCTATAACTGTTACCTGGTCAAAGGCGGCGACAAAACCGCCCTTATCGATACCGTGGCTCCCGGTTTCCAGGATGAACTTCTGGCCAAGTTACAGCAAATAATCGATATAAACAAGATCGACTTTCTGGTTATGAATCATGCCGAGGCCGATCACGCTTCCGCCATACCGCATATTATGGAGGCGAGTTCCGCCGCGCTCTTGACGTCTTCAAAGGGGGCGAAAATGGCGGAGCGATTTTTCGGCGTAAATCCGGATAGAATAAAAACGGTAGATTTTGATAAACCGGTCGATCTGGGCGGCAAAACGTTGAGGTTTATCGACGCTCCCTGGCTTCACTGGCCGGAAACCATGTTTACCTATATCCCGGAAGATAAGATCCTGTTTTCGGGAGATTTTTTCGGCGGGCATATCTCTTACGGTGTATTTGACAGCGATGTAGATAACGCGATATGCGCGGCCAAGAGCTATTTCGCGGAGATCATGATGCCGTATAAAAACTTCGGTAGAAAAGCGCTGGAAAAAATCGCGGAGATGGATATCGCCATGATCGCTCCTACGCATGGACCCGTATATAAAAACGTTAAGCCCATATTAGAAAATTACAGAGTATGGTGCAGCGGGGAGACAACCGAGAAGGCCATTGTTGTTTATACCACCATCTGGGGCGGCTCCGAGGCCATGGCCAGAATAATTGCCGAATCGTTGAAGTCAGAAGGGATTGCCGTCAGACTTTATAACCCGGGGACAACCGAATTCTCCGAAATCAGCTCCGACCTGATCGACTCGCGCGGTCTGGTTCTGGTCACTCCAACAATTCTCGGAAATATGCATCCGCTCGCGACTCTGTTTATGAATATTGTCAAACTCTTTAAGGCGAATTTTAAGTATGGAGCCATAGTTACGTCATACGGCTGGGCGAAATCGGCCACAAAACACGCCGTGGAGGCCATGGAGGCGGCAAAAATCGAGGTTCTTGGTTCGGTTGATGTTAACGGGCCTGCCCTGGGGGAGGATATAAACGCGATTCAGGAACTTGGCGAAAATCTGGCGCGAAGAATAAAAAAGATTGATAAATAACGGGATTTCTCCATATGTAATCGGCGTCTGTTTAAGATAGAATTTTATTCGGCGATAATAAGATTAGAGGACAAGGCGGTTTTAAAGATAGTGCGAGGTAAATGGTAAGGGAGTATCGGCTATGGCTAATATTAAAGATAAAAAAGGAATAATAGCGATATTAACCGGCGGCGGCGATGTTCCGGGCCTGAATCCCGCTATCAGAGCGGTTACCATAAGAGCAATCAGGGAAGGCTACCAGGTTATCGGGATTCGGCGGGGATGGGCCGGCGCGATTGACATAATTCGCGATAAAAAAGCCGACAACAGCGATAATTACCAGGTACTTACCGAAGAAATCGTCAACAAGACCGGCGCCACCGGGGGAACTTTCCTGCACAGTTCCAGGACTCATCCCGGTCGTGTAACGAAGGCCAACGTTCCCACCCATCTGCAGGATAAATATAATGCCGAGGCCAACGATTTGACGCCGGAGGTCTTAAAAAATCTCGACTTTCTGGGAGTTGACTACCTGATTCCCATAGGCGGCGACGATACCCTCAGTTACGGCGTGCGCCTGTACAGGGAGGGCTTTAAGGTGGTCGCCATTCCAAAAACTATGGATAACGACGTCCCCGGAACGGAGTATTGCATAGGATTCAGCACCTGCGTTACCAGGACCATAATGATGACAAGAAGCCTGCGTACTTCAGCCGGCTCCCACGAGAGGTTTCTGGTGATCGAGGTTTTCGGACGTTACGCGGGATTTACCGCCATGCTTCCCACTATGGCGGGTGCGGCCAACCGCTGCGTCATACCTGAACATAAATTCAACGTGGAACGGCTGACCGAACTTCTGGTAAGCGACCATCATAAAAATCCCAGCAAATATTCGGTGGTTCTGGTATCGGAGGGCGCCATGTTCGAGGGCGGCGAAATGGTTTTCAAGGACATGACTAAAGACGCCTACGGGCATTCGAAATTAGGCGGTTTCGGGGACCTGGTTTCAGAGGAACTCAAGAAGTATTCTCCAAAATATAATAATGGTAAACCCATAGACGTTATAAACCAGAAGCTCGGCTACCTGGTTCGATGCGGCGATCCCGACGCCATCGATTCCGTCGTTCCCATGGCTTACGGCAACCTGGCCCTGGACCTCCTTCTCAAGGGTATTCACGGCCGTCTTACTGTTTTAAAGAACGGACGTTACGACAATGCGCCAATTGAAATCGTCACCAGCACAAAGAAATTCGTAAATGTCGAAAAGTATTACAATACCGAACGTCTGCGCCCGTTATATAAGAGCGTTGAGATGCTGCCGCTGTTTATCATGACCAGCGAGTGATGGCGGGATTCACTGAACTGAGGTTAATCGATTTTCATGTGCCGGAGGCCGGAATTGAACCGGCACGGACGAAACCGTCCGAGGGATTTTAAGTCCCTTGCGTCTACCTATTCCGCCACTCCGGCATTAGAAAAAGGCGGCTTCCGGATTCGAACCGGAGAATAGAGGTTTTGCAGACCTCCGCCTTACCACTTGGCTAAGCCGCCTGAAATCATCACCATCCGAAGATAGATGCGATCCGTTTCCGTGTCAAGAGAAAATAAGCTCTTGAACCGTATCGGGTTCTGCCACCGGGCAATTCCAACTCCACTATTATATCGGCAAAAGTCTTTTGCTTTTGACGATATGAAATTATAAAATTGATTGCCTGAAATGATCGAATACCGACAGCGCGGAGAAAAAAATGAGATTATTTACAATCGGCTACGAAAAACGCAGTATAGAAAAATTCATAAGAAATTTAAAAGAAAATAATATTGACGTGTTAGTGGATATCCGGGCCGTACCTCATTCTCGAAACAAGGATTACGCCAAGAAAAACCTCGAGTTTATATTAAATAAAAATGATATCGAATATCTGCTCACAAGAGAATTGGGAAGCCCCGAGGATTTAAGAAAAAAGGTGAAATCGGATAGAGATTATGAGTATTTTTTTCGTGAATACGACAAATTCCTTGAAGGAAAAAAGGAATACCTTATGGAATTAATCAATATCGCCGGAAAGAATAGTATCTGCCTTCTATGCTTCGAGGCCGATATCAATCGTTGCCACAGACGCTCGGTGGCAGGACGGATGGCTGAAATAAGCGGCGGTTTAGAGATTATACATCTATGATGAAAATGCGGGTAAAGGAAATCACTACCGGTGAATTCAGATTATTAGAAATATTTTGACATTTATGATTTAATTAAGGATATTATTTTTAATTTGAGAGCGTATTCAGAGAAAGAGAAGGAAATCATGCCGGTTAGATTTGATCGCAGGATGGCAATTGTTTTCGCGATACTTTTCTTGATGTTCAATATTAATTGCGAGGATGATGGAACGAACTATGAAAACCTTTCTCCCAACCGGCCCTCCAATCCCGTTCCGGCCGACGGTGCGGCGGATCAACTGTTGGACGTTCAACTGATCTGGAGTTGTTCCGATCCGGATGGGGATCCGCTGGTTTACGATATCTTTTTTGGGACCGCCGGCAATCCTCCTGTAGTCACATCAGCCTATAGCGACACAACCTATGATCCGGGACAGCTTCAGCACAATAGGACGTATTACTGGAAAATCGTGGCCCACGATCCCCGTATCTCCCGTACGGGTCCGATCTGGAGTTTTACTACAGAGGAAGAGTAAGCGATCAGTATCGCGGCAATATCAAAACACGATCCGCCATCATAGCTTCTACTTGACTATTTATATTCAGGGTATATTATTCCGCTCATGTTTGAATTTCCGATAAGCGGCGTTGAGACCTGGTGGTGGCTCCCCGCTCTCGTAGCTTTTCTTATTTCGTCATTAACCTCTACCGGGGGCGTCTCAGGCGCGTTTTTGCTTCTGCCGTTCCAGGTCAGTTTCCTGGGATTTACAGGTCCCGCGGTCAGTTCAACAAATCTGGTTTACAATATTGTCGCCACGCCCGGCGGCGTTTACCGTTATTTTCGCGAGGGACGGATGGTCTGGCCGCTGGCGCTGGCGATAACTATCGGCACATTACCGGGTCTATTAATAGGAGCGATAATAAGAGTCGTCTGGCTGGGAGATCCGCTAAAATTCAAGTTTTTCGTGGGATTGGTGCTTCTTTATCTCGGCGGACGATTGCTTTTTGATATCATCAAAAGGGGTTCGCCGAAGGCCGGATTGGCGGGCAAAGGCGTCGTAACAAGCAAAAGATTCCGGCCTTTCTCTATCGAGTATGAATATA
>CBFCYP010000169.1:0-6252 GCA_965602185.1 uncultured bacterium | reverse complement strand
ATGAATGACGACATGGAACCGGCCTCGGTGATCCCCTCTTCAAGTATAGCGCCGTCGACAGACTCTTTATAATAGAGCAGATTTTCCCTGTCCACCGGTTCATAAAGCTGACCCGATGGCGAGTATATCCCTACCTGCCTGAAAAGCGACTCCATCCCGAAGGTACGGGCTTCGTCCGGCACGATGGGAACTATACTTTTCCCGATATTTTTATCCTTGAGAAGCTTCGAAAGCAGATGCACAAAAGCCATGGTGGTGGCCACCTCGCGGTCGCCGGTTCCCTGCAAAAATTCCTCGAATATATCATCCGAGGGAATCTCTACAGGCTTCGCCAGCACTTTCCTGTTGGGGAGATATCCTCCCAGCGCCTCGCGTCTCTCTTTCAGATATTTTATCTCTTCGCTGTCATCGGAGGGTTTGTAGAAAGGAGCCTCGGCGATATCATCATCGGATATCGGTATGCCGAAACGGCTTCTGAACTCCCGCATCTCCTGCTCGTTGAGCTTTTTCTGCTGATGAGTGATGTTTTTGCCTTCCCCCGCTTCACCCAGGCCGTAACCCTTGATGGTTTGTGCGAGAATTACCGTGGGTCTGCCTTTATGCTCGACAGCGGCTTTATAGGCGGCGTATACCTTGGCGGGATCATGTCCGCCGCGGCGGAGCTTCCGAATCTCCTCGTCGGAGTAATTCTCCACCATCTTCAAAATCTGCGGGTATTTGCCGAAAAAATCTTTGCGGATATAATCGCCGCCGGCGACCGTGTATTTCTGACCCTGACCGTCGAGATACTCATCCATCCGCTTGACAAGATATCCATCCCTATCTTTGGCAAGAAGCGGGTCCCAGTCATCGCCCCAGATGACCTTAATGGCATTCCAGCCCGCTCCTATGAAAGCCGCCTCCAGTTCCTGAATTATTTTTCCGTTGCCGCGAACGGGACCGTCAAGCCTTTGCAGGTTACAGTTGACTACGAAAATCAGGTTGTCGAGTTTGGCCCTTGAGGCGAGTGTAATCGCTCCTAACGATTCGGGCTCGTCCATTTCGCCGTCGCCCAGAAACGCCCAGACTTTCTGATCGGATTCTTTTTTCAATCCTCTATGCTGAAGATATTTGTTAAATCTGGCCTGGTAGATTGCCATTATTGGCGACAGGCCCATGGAGACCGTAGGGAATTTCCAGAAATCGGGCATCAGCCAGGGATGAGGATACGACGACAGCCCGCCTTCCGGCTTCAGTTCCCTGCGGAAATTTACGAGATCCTTTTCGGATAGCCTCCCTTCGACAAAAGCCCTGGCGTAAATACCCGGAGCGGTGTGGCCCTGAAAATAAACTACATCTCCGTCCTGGGTCTGGTTTTTCGCCCGGAAGAAATGATTGAAGCCGACCTCCAATAATGTGGCGGCGGACGCGTATGACGATATATGCCCGCCTATTCCGTGTTCGGCTCTATTAGCGCGCACTACCATGACCATGGCGTTCCAGCGGATAATGCTTTTGATACGGCGTTCTATCTCGCGGTTGCCGGGGTAAGCAGGCTGCTGATCGACCGGAAGGGTGTTGATATATGGGGTATTGGATGGACACTGATACGGGATTCCAAATTTCTGGGCTCTGATCTGAAGGGTACGCAAAAGATCGCGTACTCTATCGGGTCCCTGATTATCGTAAATATACTGCAGGGATTCCAGCCATTCCCGGTTTTCGACCTCTACCTGATCATCTATTTTTTGTCCGTCTTCGTTACTCATTTAAGATCCTAAAATTGAACGAAATAACAGGCAGCCTTGTTCCGCCCCATTCCTTATTAAGATGTTATTGTAAAAGACCTTAATAATTTTATCAAGAGATAATATAAATAGGGGCGCGGATTTATTTTAAAATGACATTAGTTAATATTTTACCGAATAAATGATTTGTTGAATTCCGCACGATTATGATAAAATGACAATTGATGAGAATAAAATACTTTTGACGAGAAGGGAGAAGAAAATGAAGTCGGGGATACATTTTATAATTGTCCTGTTGGTTTTTGTTGTGCTTGCGGGGTGTTCGACGGAGCAATCCGGCAAACAGCGATCAATGGAATTAACCGGTGAATATCTGGGCCAGACGCCGCCGGGTGATTCCGCCATGCTGTTCGCCCCGGGAATCATATCCACGAGAGAGGCCGAACGTGACGCCTGTTTCTCGCCCGATGGAAGCGAGTTTTACTATTCCATGATCGGATTGACTCATTTCGTTATCCTGGAATCGAAACTGGAGAACGGAAAATGGACCAGGCCGGAGGTGGCGCCATTCTCCGGACATTACAGCGATATAGAACCATTTTACTCTCCGGACGGCAAAAGAATCTATTTCGCGTCAAATCGGCCTCCCGGGGAAATGGGAGAACCCAAGCCCGATTTCGATATTTGGTATGTGGAAAAGACCGATGAAGGGTGGTCGGACGCCGTCAATATCGGGGAGCCGATAAACACCGCAAGAAACGAGTTTTACCCCTCAGTCTCAAATGACGGTACCCTCTACCTGACGGCCTCCTACGACCGATCGTTTGGCTTTGAGGATATTTATAAATCAGAGCTAATAGACGGCGAATATACAGATCCGGAGAATCTCGGCGAAACCGTCAACTCCCGACTCTATGAATACAACTCCTTTATCGCCCCCGATAAAAGCTATATAATCTATTCATCGCACGGTCGTGAAGACGGTTTTGGCAGCGGCGATTTGTATATTAGCTTTCGGGATGAGGATGGTTCGTGGTCCGGGGCTAAGAATATGGGGGAAAAGATCAATTCCATCACGCTCGATTTTTGTCCTTATGTTTCCCCGGACGGCCAGTATCTATTCTTTTCCAGCACCAGGAAAGCCGGGATGCCTTATTCGGAAATGGGAGTTACTTACGACCAGATGCTGAGAATACTGGCGTCGCCCGAAAACGGGCTGGGTGATATTTACTGGATAGAAGCTGAAATTATCGATGAGTTGAAATAGAGTCGCGAATAGGTTTTATATAAGTTGCAATCCCTCATCAAAACTTAGCAGTTGGCTTTTTAAGAGCTTTTTCGCCAGATCGATTTTCAATCCCCCTCGCATAGGCCTTCTGGCGGTTTGCCCCAGCTCTGAAGTTGTCACGGGCGAAATCAGTTTTTTATCAAATCCAAAATGTTCAGCCGTTTTGACGGCGATTTCAAATCGCGATAAGTAGCTGTCTCCGGCGAGATGTATAATACCGGTAATACCTTTTTCCTCGGCTTCAATAGATGCCTCAGCAAGGTTATCGGCATGTATGGGATTGTTATATTGATCGGTGACGATTTTCAATTGTTTACCGTTATTCAGATTATCGATCAGCCAGGTGATGAAGTTCGGGCGAGCATTTTTGCCCGTCCCGAAAAGCACGTTGGTACGGATTATCAGATGACTCCCCTCCGAATCAAGTATAATACGTTCTGATTGTAATTTTGTCTCTCCGTAATATCCTACAGGGTCGGTTTCGTCCTTCTCATTATATGGCCCCCGCTCGCCGTTAAAAACGTAATCGGATGAATACTGAATCAATCTTTCAGCGCCGGCATCAAGTAGACTTTCCACGAGCTCTACATTAATTTTGTACGCCAAATCCCGATTTTTTTCGCATCCGTCAACGTCGGTGTAGGCCGCGCAGTTATAGATAATATCGGGTTTGGTTTCGGAAAAAATTCCGGCAAGCGCGCCGGAGCCGGTTAGATCGCGGTTTATATATATCAGATTATTATGTTTTTTAAATATGTTGGTGGTGATATCAACGGCGACGACTCTATATTTTGATTTTAGACGATTGACGAGGTGCTGCCCGAGAAGTCCGCAGGCGCCGGTTACCAGCACTGTTTTCAAGAGCGCTCCTTATAATGAAGTTCGTAAAATCTCGCATATTCGCCGCTTAAAATATCCTGCCACCATTTTTGATTTTCGAGGTACCATCCAACGGTTTTATGAAGCCCGGTTTCAAAGTCCATTCCGGGCGCCCAGCCGAGTTCGCTTTTGATTTTATTTATATTAAGAGCGTAACGCCGATCATGTCCCGGTCTGTCCTTAACATATTTAATGAGACTTTCAGGCTTGCTTAACGCTTCCAGCACAAGTTTGGTAATTTCAAGATTTGTTTTTTCGTTGCCGCCCCCGATGTTGTAGATCTCGCCGATGTTTCCCTTTTCAAGCACAGTGAGTATGGCATCACAGTGATCCTCGACATATAACCAGTCACGAACGTTCAGCCCGTCGCCATAAAGGGGGAGAGGCTCGTTTTTTAGCGCCTTAGTTATGAAAAACGGTATCAGCTTTTCAGGAAACTGATATTGACCGTAATTATTTCCGGCTCGCGTTATAATGACCGGCATATCGAAAGTCTTGCAATACGATCTGCAGATCATATCCGCCGACGCTTTGCTGGCGGCGTAGGGAGAATTGGGAGCCAGGGGAGACGATTCGCTGAAATAACCGTCAGGGCCGAGAGACCCGTAGACCTCATCGGTTGATACGTGTAAGAACCGTTTAATCCCTCTTTCAAGAGCGTAATTTAGCAGGAGTTGGGTACCCAGTACGTTGGTTTTTAAAAACAGTCCGGGATTATATAAAGATCTGTCGACATGCGATTCGGCGGCGAAGTTAACGATATAATCGTAATCCGCGGAGAAAAGTTTTTCGATATCATCAGGATCGCTGATATCGCCTTTTACAAATTTATAATTTGCGCTGTTTTCCACATCCTTCAGGTTGGCGAGATTTCCGGCGTAGGTTAAGGAGTCGAAATTGGTAACCTCCCAATCCGGTCTTTTTTGAAAAATATAGTGAATAAAATTCGAACCGATAAACCCGGCGCCGCCGGTTACGATGATTTTCATAAGAGGTTACCCGTCTTTGCGCGACCAATCGTAGGGAATCTCACCCGAATGAGGATCGATGCGATACTCATCCGGATTGTCGTAATTATATAATTCCGTGGGGATATTTATCATCAGTGATTCCTGATCGGAAATCGCCTTAAATCCATGGTAAACCAAATTCGGGATAATCACCAGGAGAGGATTATGGTCGCCCACGATAAACTCATTTATCGTCCCCCTGGTGGGAGAGTCCTCGCGAGGATCGTATAATACCAGTTTGGTCATCCCTTTAAGGCAGAAAAAGTGATCGGTCTGAATCTTATGATAATGCCAGGCCTTCACCACGCCCGGGTAGGCGGTGGTGTAATAAACCTGCCCGAATTTCTGGTAGAATTCGCTGTCGGATCGGAGAATCTCGGCAAGTCTGCCTCTCTCGTCGGCCATTACCTTTATCAATTTTGTTTTTACGCCCTCTATCAGTTTCATAAATACCGTCCGGATTAAAATTGATTTTATCTATTTTTTATTGGCGCCGCGCCTGCGAACAAAGTTAATGGTGTCGTTATAGGCATCGATGGATTCGCCCGCGTCGGCCCAGCCGCCGGTTAGCGTTTCGTAAGTCATTAAACCCTCTTTGATGTAAGCGTTGTTTACATCGGTTATTTCGAGCTCGCCCCTCCCGGATGGTTTAAGGGTTTTTACTATATCGAATACTCTGTTATCGTACATATATACGCCGATTACCGCGAGATCGCTTTTCGGTCTTCTGGGCTTTTCAACAATATTGACCACTTTGCGACCCACGATCTCCGCCACGCCATATTCGCGAGGGTTCTTGACCTTTTTAAGAAAAATCATCGCCCCTTCTTTTTGCCTTTTAAACCGGGATACGGCTTTTTTTATGCCTCTCTCAATTATATTATCGCCGAGAATGATGACCACCTTTTGCCCCTCGGCGAAATATTCACACAATCCCACCGCTTCGGCGATTCCACCTTCCCTGGCCTGGTAGGTGAAATTCAGATGTCTCAAACCAAAATCGGAACCGTTTCCGAGCAGCTTTAAAAAATCGCCGGCATTGTTGCCGCCGGTTACGATCATTATCTCCCTGATACCGGCGTTGACGAGCGTTTGAATGGGATAATAAATCATTGGCTTATCGTAGATCGGAAGCAGATGCTTGTTGGTTATTTTCGTCAGCGGGTAAAGACGCGTGCCGAGCCCGCCGGCAAGCACAATACCTTTCATATTTTCCTCCGTCAGCCTGTAGTATAGCTCAGCGTAGACCCTAACTCAAGGGTTTTCTTTTAACCCTTTATAGGTGGAAAGGTTAATAGGTTTCATCATGTAAGAAACGGCCGGATCTTTGGTATCCCTCAGGATGGAA
>CBFCYP010000168.1:0-6280 GCA_965602185.1 uncultured bacterium | reverse complement strand
ATCTATTAAATTCATCGCAAAAACCTTCCAAACTTAAATTGACTGAACCTGATTACGAACAAATAAGTCCTTCACGCAACTAAAAAAGCCTTCCCGTAACGAGAAGGCTGGCAATATCAAAATATCAGTTGGATATCAGCGGCTTCTCACCCGGAGACAAGACATACGACTATTATCGGTTAACGCGACAATCATCTGTACAGGCCTCCTTTCCGGGTAAAGAATTAGTTTAAATTAACTACGTTACATAATCAATTATGTTGCGGGTTATTTAATTTGTCAAGTGAAATCGGTCGAGATTGCGCTGATTCTATCAGATCACTTTTGATTTTGAGCCGCTTCCATTCTCTTTCTGGCTTCCGGCGTGAACTCCCAGAGAGCGTTGATGATTTTCCACTCCCCCTGCCATTTCGCCATGTGAAGATAATCTATGAAATCAGGGGAGACGGTTTTGGCGCAGGCCATGTTGCCGTGCACATCCAGTATTTCGCACTCGATATTATCCAACGCCTCTCTGTCCTCGTTTTTACTTTTCACAAGCTCCATCATTCTTTCGAAAGTTATGGCTCTTAAGTGATCCTCGCCGTCGAGATTCTGCATCGCTCTCTTGGCCAGATCGGGATGCAGCGCCCGCTCCATCCGCTCCGGGCTGGCCGCGTACCACCCCTCGATATAATCCAGCGCCGCCTTTTTAATCGATTCTGTCTCATCGCCCACTATAATCCTCCCATTTTTAATTATATATATATTACGGTATAAAAATACTATTGTTGCCTGTATAAAGGCTATGCATTTTTTAATTAACAATCGATTTGATCTTCTCTCAATCCGGCAGCACCTTCCCCGGATTCAGTATCCCTTTGGGATCGAAGATCTCTTTGATCTTGCGCATTAATTCCAACTTTACTCTTTCAACCTGATCTGCGAACCGGCAGGAACGCCATAATCGGTTTTTTATCGATCTGATATTTATCATTGAGGCGTTCGATCAAGCCCATATCCAGCAACCTATTCAAATCTCTCGAAATTGCTATTCGATTTTTACTTTTATAAGCATCGTTCAACCTTTTACTGAGAAGAGGTATCTCATCTTTGCCCGCCGGTCTATTAACGGCGGCAAGATCAAGGGCAAGATGTCTCCTTCTCCTCCATGTCTCTCCCGGCTTGTCTCGGAACTTATCGTGAATGTGATTTTCCAGGGCTATTTGTATTTGCTGTTGGAGTATTTTGCCAAGCTGTTCGTTAAGGCCGTCAAGAAATCCCTGGACGGCGTAAGAGATGAATTCCGAAACCCTGCCGCGCCCCTTGCTGGCCTTTTCGAGCTGATTATAATATTCGGTTCTGGTAGCGTTATAATGATTGCTAAGCAGGTGCGCCGCCGGTAAAGGAACGCCGGATTGAGCCAGGATCTTGAATTCGATTAACCTGGCAGTCCGGCCGTTGCCGTCACCGAAAGGATGTATCCAGGCGATATAAAGATGGGCGATAATCGCCTTTATGATAGCCAGAGAAATCGGATTGTGTTCCTTTATAGCCTTAAACTCGTCACCATTTAGCCAATCACATAGTTTCTCGGCCAATACAGGCACTTCCCCAGCGCTGGGCGCAAGGTATCGTCCCACGCTGACATTATGTTCGCGGAATTCCCCCGGTATGACATTTTCAACGGCCGATAGATTTTCCAGGACTATAAGATTATATTCTCGTATCTTCTCCGGCGTTATAGATACCAGTAACTCATCTCTTATATGTTGAGCGATCAGATTGCAGGCTTTGAGAATATTCTCGATCTCCTGTTCCAGATACTCCTTGGAGGGAGGCATTTCTGATTTTTTCTCGATGATCTTCCTGACCTCTTCTTCGGTGAGCGTATTGCCTTCTATGGCGGTTGTCGCCTGGATACCCTTTACCAGATAGACTAATTGTAATTCCTCTTTAACGGAGGGTCTCAGGGGAACGTTTGAAATCTGGTCGCATTTCGCCGCACATTCCCCCAATTGTATCCAGGTTCTGGGGGGGAAATCTCTCAAATCGGCTTGAAATATAATCCAGGGATGTGTTTCTTTATATGTCATATTATTTGTCCAATTTCAAATCTCCGTAAGTACCTATTAAATAAATAATTATACGTTTTTAAACTTAATATTGTCTGATATTTTGTCATATCTCAATATAAATTTATCGGCATATTTTGTCAAGGAATTAATCTGTTTAAATCGAATTTTCTGACATTTGCATAAAATTGTATTCTATTAATTAATAGATATTTATAACCATTAAATACATTTTAGACTTTATTTTCGCTCACTCCGGCAGCATCTTCCCCGGATTCAGAATCCCCCTGGGATCGAAGACCTCTTTGATCTTGCGCATCAGTTCCAGTTCGACCTTGCTTAAAGCGATCGGCAAATAGTTTTTCTGCACCCAGCCGATACCGTGCTCGCCGGAGATGGAACCGCCCAGGATCACGACCTCCCGGAACAACTCCTCTATCACATGGGGGAGCTTCTCGTTCCAGTCCTCGCCGGAGATATCTTTTTTTATGATATTGCAATGTATGTTGCCGTCACCGGCGTGGCCGTAGGAGATGGTAAGTATTCCATGCTTTTTCGAAATTGCGGAGATCTTTTCCACCAGTTCCGGCAGCCTGGCGCGGGGGACGACCGTATCTTCCTCTTTATATATCGCTATCGATTTTACCGCCTCACCGATATTGCGCCGCATCTGCCACATCTCCTCCTGCTTTTCGGGGTTACCGGCCACGAAAACGTCCTCGGCGCCGAAATCCGCGCAGATCTCGCCGATCTTCTCGGCCTGCTCGTCGAGAACGTCCTCGCGGTCGCCGTCGATTTCGAATAAAAGCAATGCGGCGGCGTCGGAATGCGGAAAACTTTTCTCGTATTTCTCCTCGGCCGCCTTTATGGCCGCCCGCTCGATAAACTCCGCCGCGGAGGGGATTATTTTTTTCATGAAAATATTTGTTAACGCCTCCGCCGCTTCACCGAGAGAGTTGAATGGCGCCAGGAGGGTTCGTTTGTGTGTGGGTAAAGGAAGCAATTTTAATATAATCTTCGTGACGATACAAAGAGTGCCCTCCGAGCCGACGATCAATTGCGCGAGATTATATCCCGAAACATTCTTCAAAAGCTTGCCGCCGGTCTTGAATACCCGTCCGTCGGGAAGGACACAGGTCAATCCGTAAACGTAATCCTTGGTGACACCGTATTTCAATGCCCTCGGCCCGCCGGCGCATTCGGCTATATTGCCGCCTATGGTGCAGGATTCCTTGGATGCCGGATCCACCGGATAGAAAAGCCCTCTCTCCTCAACCGTCTGGTGCAGGTTGTGGGTAATCACTCCGGGTTCCACCACCGCCATAAGGTTTTCAGTATCGATTTCAATTATCTTGTCGAGCCGTTCGGTGGAGAGAATAACGCCGCCGTAAACCGGCAACGCTCCTCCCGAAAGACCGGTGCCCCCGCCTCTCGTAGTTACCGGGATACTATTTTCATAACAGAGACTCATTATCTCGGAAATATCCTTGGTGGATGACGGCAGCACCGCGATTTCGGGGTAAAAGACCAGGTCCTCGGTCTCGTCGTGGGAATAGGGCTCCAGGTCGAATTTTTTGGTGAAAATATTTTTATCGCCGACTATATCCTTCAACGCTTCGTAAATATCCGGTGTGATTTTGTTGAATTTAGGGTCGCTCATTTTCTCTCCAGGGCGTATAAACTTACGACAAACTATAACGGCGGGTAACGATGGTCAAGTTGAAATCCCTTGACATAACTGGAGATTGGTCGAAAAATATGCGAAGTGAAAAATATGGAAGGTCAATTATGAAAAAGATCGGTTTGTTAATTGTATTCGGTTTGTTGTGGAGCACGGTGCACGTTTTCGGCCAGGATGAGATCGCTTCGGAATTGAGCCTGGAACAGATACTGGCCAGAGCCGATTCGGTGGCGGAGATAAACGATTCACTCCTTTCTACCACAAAATACAGATTTGAACAATTCGCTGTATTTAACCGGCTCAACAAGGACGGTTCGGTAAAGAAGGCGGATACCACCATCGCGATTATAACCCGGCAGGGCGATGAGGAGCTATCGAGAGAAGTAGTTTATTCATCATCAGGCGAGGGCGAATCTAAAAAATCCGAGGGCAAAGAGCAGGAAATTTCTCTATCTCCCGATAATCCCGATTACAATTTTAGCTTGACAGAAATTACCGATGACTCCTATAAAATAACCGTGAGCCCCAGATCGTCCCCTCCGAAGGAGGGGCAGTACCAGGGGATCATCGAGATCGACCGACACAATTATTACCTCAAGAGTTTCGATTTTGTCGTTCCCGATCCCGAGGGAGCGTTAAAAGAATTTTCGATAGCTATAAATTTCGAGCCCCTGGAGGGAGGGCTCTTTTTACCTTCGGATATGCGGATGACGGGGTACGTTAAGGCGGTGTTCGGGATAATAAAGGTGAGGTTTTCCGGGGAGTTTAAGTTCAGCGATTACGAGATATTGGAATAGTATTTTGATTATACTCGTGTGATGCCGTAGGTCAAATCCCTCCGGGATTTGACAACATGATGTCAAGTCTCAGGGAGACTTGACCTACTTCAATCTGAATCCCTTATCGAGCAGGAATTTTTTCATATGAGTTCTCAGAGTGCCGGGATCCTGCGCTGCCATCCTCCGCGACGTGTGTTCGCTCCAGCTGTAATCGTCATCGGGGATCTCTCTGCCGTCGGGGGAGGGCACCTTCCTGCGGGGGCCTTCGTAGAGACCGGTATTTTTAATGATCTCGTCGTATTCGGTTATAATTTTATCGATCTTATCATCATCGTAATATTCATTGTGAATAACGGCATCTTTAAGCAGCCTCGGTTTAATCATGGGGTTCTGATCGGGCCAGCCGAGACACATACCCATCAACGGGAAAACCTTTTGCGGCAGTCTCAGAAGTTCGCAGACCTGATCGGGATTATTCCTGATTCCGCCGATCATGCAGATGCCCAGCCCCGAGGCCTCGGCGGCCACCGCGATATTCTGCGCCACCAGGGCGGCGTCGACGACGGCGACGATGAAGAGCTCCATATGCTTGTCGTTAGTTTTGTAGTTCCGAAGCTCGCATACTTTCTGGAGACGATGCAGATCGGGACAGATGGCCAGGAACACCGGGCACGATTCCACCCAGGGCTGATCCCCGCAAAGGTGGGCGAGAGTTTTCTTCTTCTCTTTATCCTTTACCACTATGATGGAATAGGCCTGCAGGTTGGACGATGTCGGTGCCTGCCGCGCGGAGGTGAGGATCTTATCCAGGAGATCGCCCGGTATCGGCTCGTCTTTGTATTTCCTGATTGAGCGGTGGGAGCTCAGTATTTTGAAGATGTCGGGCATACAGATTCCTTTGTCGTCCATCGGTAATCATATTCCATCTTTACTTTTCCCGCAAGCCGTTTATTACTTTGGCCCGTAGTCTCCAGATGTGGGGTCCTGATGGCACGAGGAAAAACCCTGCGGATGTTATTATAATTATTTTTAGATTGAGCCCTACTCCTTATAGGGATTTTCAAACAGCCGGGAAAAGAGACGCTTCCCTAATTCATCTTTCAATAAACTGTAATAATTTTCATAAGAATCACTCGACTCCGAAAGAAGCGATCGGTTTTCGTGCAACTCAATTATAGTCCTGAGATCATCAATCAGCTCTTTTGAATTTATAATTTCCGATGCGCAGTTATAATTTTCCGGAATGTGAACTGGCAGAACTCCAGTGCCCATTTCATACAAAGAAAAGAAATTTTTAGAATTTAAGGGTGGGTGTTTGTCGTATTGTTCATACAATTCCAATAAAGAAACCTGGTACTGATTTCTTTTTCGATAAGGGCTTTCCAATAAAAATATGCATTCCGGCCTGTAGTTATGTATAAGAAGCGAAAGATAAATTGTATTTCGGTCCTCATTACCTGGAGTAAACCAGCTTAATTGTAATATTGAACCCGGCGTAATATTGCCGCGAAGTATTTCCATGCTCCGTATTTGTATTAAGCTTAACATTCTAAAATTCGCTTCGGGATCGTTAGTCGCAATTCCGCTATCTGAAGCAGTAAACGAGGTGTGTGATTGCACCTTACCAAAAGTTATACTGATACTGCTATCATTAAGGGCATTAGCGACCATTTCAACAATATCTTTCTTGCTGTCGAACAGTTTGGTAAAAATTCGCTTGCCGAAATCATCTTTAATTAAACTGTAATATCTGTCATAAGAATTGG
>CBFCYP010000167.1:0-6320 GCA_965602185.1 uncultured bacterium | reverse complement strand
AGAGTCACAGCCTTCCAAGCTGTTGGTCGCGAGTTCGATCCTCGTCTCCCGCTTTGCTAATTGCGATAACGAGTTATACCAAGAATTGTCTTTTGCCGCCGCACCTTCAATGAGGAGCTTTTTTATTGACAATTGACCTTTAAAAAAGTAGATTGTCTTTACTGTGAATAGTGTATACCTACGGGGGGGTACTTGAGTCGCAAACGACCGATATTTTCCGACTTGATTAGCTTAAATTATGATATGATACTTTAAAGGCATATTCTAAATAATTTAAATCCCGGGAGGAGTTGTGAAAACATATCGCGGAAGATTACTTATTACAATGTTGATAATGCTTGTAGCTTCAGTTGGAGTTTTTGCACAGCAGGATTCGAGCGATCTTGCAAAACGCGATCAGGATGATAAAATCCTCAAAGAGAGGATAAAAAACCTGGGATTGATTATTCCCGATGATGTCAAGAAACGATTTGAGGAACTGGACAAACAGCCGCCGCCGGTGTTGCTTAACACGCAGGATTATTATGATTGGCGTTATATGGGAGGGGTTACGCCTGTCAAAGCCCAGGGAAACTGCGGTTCCTGCTGGGATTTCGCCGCCACGGGCGCGTTTGAATCATCAGTCTTAATATCTGTTGGCGGTGAATTGGATTTGTCTGAACAACAGGTTCTATCGTGCAACACCGGAGGGTCGAACTGCAACGGCGGCTGGATGGAAGATGCCTATGCGCTTTTCGCGAGTTATGGGGCAGTATTTGAATCCTGCATGCCTTATCAAGCGGACGATACCGTCCCCTGTACCCAGGAGAGTTGTGAACCTGTGGCCTGGGTTGCCAGCTGGCAGGATATCCCCAATAATATAAGCTCCATAAAGAACGCTTTATTAACCGGGCCCGTGTCGACCACCTTCATGGTCTGGTCCGATTTCCATTGGAACTGCTACTGGCACGATGATACCGGCGATCTTAACCACGCCGTGGTGATTGTGGGCTGGGACGATAATATGTGCGGCGGTCAGGGAGCTTGGATTTGTAAAAACAGCTGGGGCGCAAGCTGGGGCGATAACGGCTATTTTTATATGCCCTACGGTTCCTGCGGAATCGGGCGATACACCGAACTTCCTTATACCGGCAGTGTCAGATATCTGACATTTTCATATCCAAACGGATTACCGGATTTTCTCGATCCAACTGGAGGAACAACCGCTCGAGTCGAAGTAAGCGGCCTGGGCGGGAGCCATAACTCCGGCACTGGATTGCTGAATTACAATTTCGGATCCGGATGGAGTAGCATTGCTATGACCGTAGTCACCCCCGATGCTTATGACATTGTTTTTCCCGCCAGCGTTTGCGGCATGGATGTTAATTATTATATTAGTGTAGAAACCTTGCAAGGACAGGTTGTTACGGATCCGATAGACGGTCCTTCAAGCGCCTTTTTAGCTTTCAGCGCCGACAGCATCGTCACCGTATTTGAGGATAATTTTAATATTAATAATGGGTGGACCGTGGAGAACTCTCCTGATCTCACCGACGGGTCCTGGGAGCGGGGTATCCCTGTCGGAGGTGGAGATAGAGGCGATCCGCTCTCCGATCATGATGGCTCAGGTTACTGCTTCGTTACCGATAACGCCGACGATAATTCGGACGTTGATGGTGGTTATACCTGGTTGATCTCGCCCATATTGGATCTTACAGATTCCGACGCCCTGGTCCGCTATGCCCTCTGGTACACCAATAACTTCGGGGCCGATCCTAATAACGATCTTTTTAAGATCTGGGTATCCAGCAACGGAGGTTCAAACTGGACTCTTGTCGAGACTGTCGGCCCCAATACTACGTCCGGCTGGACGGAACATTCGTTTTTTGTCGGCGATTATGTGGTCCCATCCGGTCAGGTAAAAGTAAGATTTGAGGCGTCCGATTTAAACGACGGTTCAGTTGTTGAAGCCGGTATTGACGCGGTATCGGTCGTGGTTCCCGATTGCGGTAGTCCTCCTGAATGTGTTTATGTGGTGGGCGATGTTAACGGTAGTGAGGACTTCAACGGGCTTGATATTACCTATGGGGTCGCGTATCTGAAAGGCGGCAATACGCCCCTTTGTGATCCTTGTCAATATTGCCCCGATTGGTTCTATTGTGGCGATGTAAACGGGAGTTGTTCTTACAACGGGTTGGACATCACTTATGGCGTGGCATATCTGAAGGGAGGTCCCTCGCCGGCGCCCTGCGGAGATTGCCCGCCGCCACCGGGGGAGGGGATTATAACCAATTCGTCATCCAGTCGGAAATCCGCACCGGCGATTACAGATCAGAGATGAATGATAAGATAGATCCCGGGGACTTATTTGGCGAGTTCGAACTCCATTTACCGCTATAGGTTATGGAATAAAAATACGATTTTTCTTGACATGATCGTCAGGTATGTAATATAATCTCTAACGAATAGCGACATGTGGGATCTATCTACGCTTTTTTTAAAACAAAAAATCTTCCAAAAAGGAGTTAATGGGAAATACTTGAGATATAAAATTTAGTTTATTTTTCTTCCTTTTCTTTCGGGTCGAAGGATGTATTCGGGCTGGCTTTCATTGAAATAATCATTCAACACATCTTTTTTTAATGGATATCGTGCATTATTTAAAAAAACAGGCCGATAACAAAGTATGAAGCAAAAAATGGATCATAATGACTCATTATTGCAGTTCCTCATGCATTTTATCTTTGCCGGCAGTTCCGCTCTAATCCTATCTATAGCGTACATTTATACTGATTTTTGGTTCATCTATATTTTCGCTCTATTGCCGTTTTTATATAGGATCATAAATACCGATCTCAGGGGGTCGGTGATTTCCGGACTGTTTTTAGCGTTAAGTATTGTTTTTGTCATTTTCTCAAGCAGTTTTATCAGCACGCCGGTTGCATTTGCCCTCCGAATCCTGTTTCTTTGTCTTACATTCGCGGCGTTTTCAGTTGCCATAAACAGGTTGAAAAAATATTTTATCTTAAGCTTTTTGTTGTTTGCCATACTTTGCTATCCTCTTGAATACTTTCATAAATCTTATTTTGAATTCAATGCCGTTTTTGCATCGCTGAAAAACGACGCCGGATTTGCTTTCAGGGCCGCATCGCTTTTAAGCTTCATTTTCATTTCATTCGTATTAATTGCGGTCAATTCCTTACTGCTGTTTTTAATGGACATACTATGCCGACTGGCGTTTTCGAGACGTTTTTACCGGTTGTCAAATAAGTCCCATTCATATCGATGGGCAAATGATAGAGCGTTTTTAAGACATTGGAAATGCTTACCGTGTCTTCGCGCCCCGCCTGTTTATTTGTGAAATCATATTGAATTTTGAAGATTAGTATAAAATTTTAGTTGGAAATTCCATTTTAATATGGAGGTTTTAATGAGAAAATTAATATTGATATTATCTGTGACTGCTCTGGCTGTCGGACTGATGGCCTTACCGCTTTCCGCGCAACAATGGCCGAATCACAAAATGCATTTCCCGCAACTGCCGGATTTGATCGGCTGGGATGTAATGGCAACATCTTCATTCCCGCCCCCCGGGCAAGGTACGGTACTGGCCGATGACTGGCAGTGCACGCGGACCGGCCCGGTTGAGGATATCCACTTCTGGGGTTCATGGAAGGATCAGGATGGTAATCCCGCGACTGACGATTCCTTAACGTCCATGCCTTGGTTTACGATAGGGATCTGGTCCAACGACCCCGGTACGCCCACCACGCCCAGCCATCCTGCTACGCTGCTCTGGACCTGGGAAGGAGAAATCCCGGGCGCTCCCTTCGAGCCGCCCACGCTGGAGGGATGGTATGATCCCAGCGAAATCGAGTACCTGCTCGTTAATAACGACCATATTCCTTACTGGCGGTACGATTTCATTCTCCCGCCCGGAACCACACCTTTCATTCAGGAACAGGATTCGATCTACTGGCTGAGCATTACCGCGAATCTGCCTGAACCCGCCGCCTATCAATGGGGCTGGAAAAATTCCCGGGATCATTTCATGGATGATGCGGTATGGCAGGATCCCACGGGTATGTGGCAGGAGATTTACGAACCGCCCAGATATAACATTTTCAACGGTTGGTTCAACAGATTCGGCGAGCTGGAGGCGGATTCGGGTTCAACCAATTTCTATGGCGACGGCTGGTATTGGTATCCGTCAGGTTGGTGGAACATCTGGTTCTATAACAACCCATTTACCATTGAGAATTTCAAAGAGATCACTCTTTTTATAGACGTCCAAGCGTGGGGCGCCAATCCCAGCATCACCTTCGCCTTGAATTACACGACGGAACTCTGGTCATGGGAGGGTGTTCCCGGCCGGCCGCCGCTACCCATCGACTTCCCGGATCCACCGCCCGTCCCCGAAGATCAATATATAGTGCGTGATACTATCGACGTCATAATCGATACTACTGCTTTCGTCGCCATAACCATACCCGCCTACAATCCGGAATGGGTGTCTATCGATGTTATAGCTACAGACGTTATAGTAACCGGCTGGATATCACACGAATGTGTACAGACCTCCATGGACCTGGCCTTTGTGATCACCGGTCCCGAGGAGGATATCCCGACCCTCAACGAATGGGGCATGCTGATACTGGCGCTTCTGCTTCTGACTGCAGGCACCATAGCGGTAGTGCGCAGGAGGAAAAGGGTACCGGCTGAAAACTGAGTCGAACTCTAATTTGAACAAATCTATCGGGGGCGATTGATGTCGCCCCTGATTTTTTATGTTTGGTTTTCAGATAATCTGGATTTGATTCGTTTGGTCAATATATTGTGCCATTTATAGTAATAGAATAATCCCGCCCAGATTATGATCGGTACCAGTTGTCCCTCGACACGGATCAATATTTTCTGGCCGTAAGACAGGGAGTAGCGAATAAAATCAGGGTACAGAAATCCATCCCTTATCATCATTCGTTTAGCGTAGTTATTTAGAACGAAAACAACGAAAAGGAGAAGCTGAAAGGGGAATATTAAAACAAAACCGATTATCAATATTTTTAGACGTAGTTTATAGTTTACTCCTGGTACGGCCATTATCAGGGCCAATAGAAACACTCCATTGAAAGTGTAATGTTTAAACTTCGTCGACAGGGGTTCGTTGTCGGGAGATGGATGGTAAAAAACAAATATGTCGCCGTCCTGTGTTATGACTCTCCTTGTGGTATCTTTTTTCTCCAGGAGTTTGACTATCTTTTCGCCGCAAAAGGCGAAGATTTTCGCTCCTGCCGGCTTTGTGGTATCCCAAATTAAAAACGCGATCGCGAAAAAAATTATGAAACCGATGATGAATGCCCAGATATCAGGGAGTTTTTTCTTCGGTTTTTTTCGACCAGAAGTTCCAGACGATGATCGCCCAGAGGATGATGATCGGCTGCCAGACATATACATGCACCTCTTGAAAAATATCGGGGAAATGCAGTCCCATATAAAATAAGCTTATGACCCGAATCAGGTTTGCCAGGAATACGGCGGTGAAACCAAACGCGATACCGTAAAATTTATGACGCAGGGAAGCCGGGTAAGCGATAACGCCGGAAATCAGAATGGCGGTGGCGTAAATTCCGTTACAACCGTCGACAACGTTTATGCTGAATTTCGGTGTCGACAACGTGTAACCGGTTACTTTCGAGCCGGCGCCGAAGATATTCATGAGGATACTGGAGCAATGGGCTACAAACGCGGTAAACGGAACAACCACGTTTTCATGCACGAAATTGAATTGAAACGCTATTACGAAAAACAAAATCGCCGCACCGAAAGTCAGATACAATCTAACCAGCGATTTTATAATGGGAGTCCTGGATTTTGATTTCGAGGTTTTCAACCGGCATCTCTCGTTATTGGTCTGACGTTTACTTTACAACTTCATGTAATATATAAAATCGTTTCCGAATGCGCAATATAATGGTTGGATAAATTGCAGCCGTTTGAAGAAAACGGTAGAATAAATATATTTAAGCTGTAGAAAATTTTGATTTTATTTAAGAAGCAGTGATTTTTTTACAGATTCATAGTTTTCGGCGTCAATTCTATAGAAGTAAACGCCGCTGCTGATTCTGTTGCCGCTGGCGTTCCGGGCGTCCCAGTGTATATAATGCGTGCCGGCAGGGAGATGGCTATTCTCCAGGTCGATTACCTTCTGGCCCAGAATATTGTACACCGTCAGCCGAACATCTCCCGGAGTCGGAAGGTCAAATTTTATCATCGTCGAGGAATTAAACGGGTTGGGATAGTTCTGATATAAATAGAAGCGAACCGGAAGCTCCGTTTTTGCG
>CBFCYP010000166.1:0-6402 GCA_965602185.1 uncultured bacterium | reverse complement strand
ATAGGCAGCATGGAGGATATTTCGGCGGCCAGCCTCGAGGACGTTCAGGAGTTTTTCAAATTATATTATGCGCCTAACAACGCCTCGTTGTGTATAGCGGGCGATTTTGATCCGGATCAGACCAAGAAGTGGGTGGAGAAATATTTCGGACCGATTCCATCCGGCGCGCCGATTGATCGGATAGAAAGCTGGGTTCCCAAATTAACCGAGGTGAAACGGGCGTCAGCTACCGATAGAGTAAGCTTACCGCGAGTATACATGCAGTGGCATACGCCCGCCTACTACGCTCCGGGGGATGCCGAGTTCGATCTATTGGCAAGCATCTTATCGTCCGGTAAATCGTCAAGGCTATATAAAGCCCTGGTTTATGATAAGCAGATTGCGCAGGATGTTTCGGCATATCAGTCTTCCGGTGAGATCAGCAGCGTTTTTAAAATCATAATAACGGCGAAAGAGGGTCATACGCTGGAGGAAATCGAACGCGAAGTTGACGCCATCTTAACAGATTTGCTCGCCAACGGTTTCACCGAGGAAGATCTGGAGAGAGTGAAAACCACCTGGGAATCAGGATTTGTCAGGAACCTGCAGTCCATTGGTGGATTCTACGGTCGGGCAGGGAAATTGAATTCTTATAATACCTATCTGGATAATCCCGGAATGCTGTTATGGGATAGGGCGCGCTATACAGACGCCACGGTCGAAGGCGTTATGAAATACGCCCGGGAGTATATCGATTTGAACAGCAGGGGCATTCTTCATATTATTCCCCAAGGTGAATTGTCAGAAACGGAGGAAAAGCCCGATATGGCGATCCAGCCTGACGCCGGTCCTGAACCGTCATTTGCTCCTCCCGAGATTCAAACCGCCACCTTATCCAACGGTATGGAGCTTTATCTGGTGGAGAATCATAAACTGCCTTTGATTCAGTTAAACCTGCTTATTAAGAGCGGTTGGGCGGCCGATCCGGCTGATCGTCCGGGCGCAGCGGCGCTGACAGCGGAACTGCTTAATGAAGGAACCAAAAACCGAAATGCTCTTGAGATCTCGGATGAGATACAAAGGCTGGGAGCAAATCTGAGTACCGGCAGTGGATTCGATGATTCCAATGTGAATCTTAATACCTTAAAGAAAAACCTCGATCCGGCGCTGCATTTAATGGCCGATATAGTGTTGAATCCCACATTCCCCGGCGAAGAACTGGAAAGATTAAGAGGGATTTACCTTGGTAGAATTCAACAGGAGGCCAGGCAGCCATTCACCTCTGCTTATAAGACCTTTAATAAGGAGCTTTATGGGGCCGATCATCCTTACGCACAGCCATACACCGGATCGGGCACCGAAGCCTCAATAAAAGCCATTTCACGTTCTGATCTGGAGAACTTCTATAAAGCATACTATCGTCCCAACAACACAGCCGCCATTGTAGTGGGCGATATAACGCTGGATGAAGCCAAATCGAAGTTGGAGAAGGCATTTAAGAAATGGAAAACCAGCGATATCATTCAAACGGGAATCGCGGAAATCGAACCTTTACAGAAAACCAGGATATGTATTGTCGATAAACCGGGCGCGGTGCAAAGCGTTATATTGATCGGCAATCCGGGGTTGATGAGAAAAGACAGCGATTACCTGGCGTCATCGGTGATGAACAACGCCCTCGGCGGACTGCCTACAGCTCGGATTAACATGAACATTCGTGAGGACAAAGGGTACACGTACGGAGCGTTTTCAACATTCACCACCCGCAAGGGTCGGGGAGCGTTCCTCGCCTATGCGGAGGTACAAACCGAGGTTACAAAAGAGGCGCTGGTCGAGTTCATGAAGGAATTGAATGGCGTGATTGGTAATAATCCGCTTTCGCCGGAAGAACTCAAGGAAAGCAAGGACAATCTTATCAAAGGTTTTCCGCAGGATTTCCAGACTTTCGGAGGGATAGCGGGCCAATTGGAAACCATAATTACCTACGATCTGCCTCTGGACGAGTGGAAAACTTATATGAACCGGGTTGAGCAGATAGACCTGCCCATGGCGACCAAAGCGGCCCAGGATCATATCCGGCCCGATGCTTTATTGATAATTGTGGTGGGAGACAAGGAAAAAATAGAACCCGGAATCAAGGAACTGAACCTGGGCGAGATTATCTATCTGGATTCCACCGTAATGTAAAACTGAAATCATAAATCTTTTAAAGGCGGTCCCGGCGGCCGCCTTTTTTATTTATGCTGTTGCGTTTACGGAAAATTTATCTAATTTATCATGAAATGGAAACCAGAGTCCTGCAAAAAAGATCGGGGTGCAGGGGAGTTGTTGACGGCAAAGAAGTCGTCATCTTCAGCTCCAACGATTATCTTGGTTTGTCTTGTCACCCCGAAGTAATCAAAGCGGCATCCGAGGCCGCGAAAAAATACGGTATCGGAACCGGAGGAGCGCCGGGCACTACTGGGACAACCGATATACATCAGGAGCTTTCGAAGGCCATCGCGACTTTTAAATCGCGAGATAAAGCGGTCCTTTTTCCGTCCGGGTATCAGGCCAACATAGCTATCCACCATGCGTTGGCGTCACCCGATACGGTTTTTCACCTCGATATAAGACACCATCCGTCGGCTGTGGATGGGGCGAGGTTGGGTGGTGGTTTAAAGCTTAATAAATTCGACCATAATCATCTGGAAAGCCTTGAAAAAGATCTCAAATCCAATGTGGGGAAAACCAATATAGTGAGTCTGCCCTCTGTTTTCACCGTTGACGCCGATATAGCCCCGTTGGACGGGATCGCTGAACTTAAAAAAAGGTATAAGTTTATTCTGATCCTCGACGAAGCTCACGCGACGGGATGTGTCGGGGAAAGTGGCCGCGGCCTCGAGGAGCTTTTCGATCTTCACGGCATCGCCGATTTTATTATGGGATCTTTTTCCAAGGCGCTCGGTTCCCAGGGCGGTTTTATAGCCTATAATAATATGTCGGAAAAGCACTTAAAATCCGGATTCAGACAGTTTTTATATTCGACGTCATTATCCACGGTTTCTATCGCCGCCGCCTTAAAGGCGCTTCAAATATTCCAATCCGATAAGGGAATCTACAGTTCATTACAGAACGCTAAATCGATAATTATCGAACAATGCCATAAGCGGAACATAGAAATAATCTCCCACGAAAGTATGATTTTACTGGTTCCCTGCGATAATCTCATCGAGGCTATTGAAAAGCTGCTATATGACGGTTTTTTTGTGGTGCCGGCAAAAGCATATCTAAAAGGCCAAAAGCGGGATTGTCTGCGGATAACCCCTATGTCGCTTCATAGCGAAGGTGATATTCAGGAATTTGTAAATTCTATGAGTAAACATGTAGTCCCGGGGCGAAGTTAGCGAAAAATATGATCCTTTTGCGCTTGTTTTTAGTATAATGGTATATGTTGCAGAATGATTCCGGCAGAGAAGACTACCGAAAATACCTGAATCCCGAGGTGGTCAGCAAGTTATCGTCCATAGAACTTAAAGCCAGACTTGTAGTTGAGGGATTCATAGTGGGTCTGCATCGCTCGCCCTATCACGGTTTTTCGGTGGAATTTGCCGAACACAGGCAATATATGCCCGGCGACGATTTCAGGCATATCGACTGGAAGGTTTACGGCAAATCGGACAGATTTTTTATCAAGCAGTTTGAGGAGGAAACCAATCTCAAGGCCTATATTCTTCTGGACGCCTCAAACTCCATGGGATATAAATCCGACGGCATTACGAAGCTTGAATACGGTTCATACCTGGCGGCGTCATTATCGTACCTGATGCTTCGTCAGCAGGACGCTCCGGGGCTCCTGGTTTATGATCAAAAAATCAGGTCATATATACCGCCCAAAGGAGCCCGTTCCCACATCAACCCGATTTTGAGACAGCTAAACAATACGCAGCCGTCCAGTAAAACCGATGCCTCGGTCGCCTTTCACGAACTGGCGGAGCGGGTTAAAAGGCGGGGCCTGATCATAGTCATTTCGGATCTGCTTGATGATCCCGAGAAAATGGTCCTGGGATTAAAACATTTCCGTCACCGCCAGCATGAGGTTATAGTATTCCATATTCTCGATCCCTATGAGCGGAATTTTGCATATAAATCCGAAGCGAGATTCAGAGATATGGAAACCGGAAAGGAGCTTTTAACGGATCCCTGGCAGATAAGGGGTGATTACATTTCACGTTTGAACGATTATCTGGGCTGGATATCCAAATCCTGCAGGGATTCGCATATAGATTATCATTTGCTGGATACCTCGGTGCCTTTTGACCGGGCGCTGTTCGGATATCTCGCGAAGAGATCGAAATTAGGTTGACAGGGGAAGTTTAACATATATATTAAAGAAGGATAGAGATACTTCCGAATAGAAGTTTAAGGGTGAAACTACTTTAAGGACTTAACTTATGAGCAGACGAATTTTGTTTTTCGCATTTATTACGGCATTTGCATCTCTGGCTCTGGCCGATCCCAGGATATCGGTGCCGGAAAAAAGCTGGGATTTCGGTAATGTGCCCCAGAATGGCACTTTTTCTCATGATTACTGGGTCAAGAATATCGGTACGGACACATTAAGGATAATCAAGGTAAAACCCGGGTGAGGCTGCACCAGCGCGCCGATAAGAAGGAATGTATTGGCGCCCGGTGAGTCCACGGTCGTGGCACTGATATTCAAAACCCGAACTTATAAAACAAAAATAAGCAAATATGCCACCATCTATTCTAATGATCCCGGTCAATCCACCGTAAAGATCCATCTTTCCGCCAATGTATACGCGTCGCCTGACAGCATTTTGCCTTTTACGTTTTCCGAAGAAAAAGTAAATCTTTCCAAAGACGAAAAAAAGGGTAAAATTGTTTTTGAGAACAAAGGCGATTCGAGACTATACATCGAGCCCGCCGGCAACGGTATCGAGGGGCTTTCAATAAACGTTAAGAATGATGATCCCAAGCCCGGCCAGAAGTCGGAATTGAGATTCGAATGGAAAAACGAGTTTGAAAAAGAAAACTCGGAAATATCGGTGACTTTTCTGACGTATGGTTCCGAAAGTGATTCTACCAGATTTTCGATACCTGTTATGTTACAGGGAACCGATCCCGCGCCGCCTCCCAAAGTAACAAGACCCAAAAGAACAACCACTAAAAGATCGGCAGATGCGAAATCGAAAATCGTCCGCAAACCCGCGCGACGGGCAACCACCGCGGCGGACGATCCGAGAATAGTAAAACCCAAGAAAATCGGTAAACCTGAAACATTAGCGCCCTCCAAGGAAAAGGAATCGTTAAAGAAGAAAATCGAGGAAAACAAATCGGATGATTCCCCGGAGGCGACCGATATCAAATCCGAAGATAATCAATGATTAAGTAAATAGCTTTAAAGCCGCGGTATATAATATTCCGCGGCTTTTTTATTGGTATTATTGCGACTTAATCGCGATCAGCGATCAATACATGGCCAGGCTCGCCGGCGCGTAACGGGATAGATCGGAATACGGTTTGGTCGAGAGGAATACGTCCATCTCGAATATTTTAAAGCCGTGCGATTTTAATCTTTGAAACAAAGCCCGGTTATTGGCCCCGATATTGATTTCTATCTCTTTTCCTTTTGACCTGATACATTCCCTGACCGATTCGGTGAGGATATCCGGAAGATATTTCGGGAATGGCGAGCCCGCCGGCATGATATGGGAATTCCTTATAACCGCAGAGTACCCGACCCACCTCGAATTTTTATAAAAGTTGAGGATTTTAGCGTGGGGGCTTTTGGCATAAAAACGAAGGTCGGTAAGACGGCAATATCCCCTGATCTTCTTCTCCAGCCGGTTAATTCTCAAAATCGATTTGTTGGATTTATCCTCCACCACCTTGAGGCCGGTGGGACGGACCCTGAAGTTCTTGTCGATTTTCCGGTACATGACAAAAATCGGGCATATGGGCATGATTCCGAAAGAGGAATAAAGGGCCAGGGATACCTCATTATAGGAAAACGTGCACAGCGAGTACGAGTCGGCTTTACCTTTACCGTAGTTCATACATCTTTTCAGTAGCTCCCCTCCGACACCTTTGACCTGCGATCTGGGCGCGACAAAAAGGTTGGCCAGATACCATTGCTTGCCCCGCATGCCCGCGTGACCGAAACCGATCATTTTTTCACCGTCGAAAGCGCCCCAGTAACCCTTTCTGTCGGTTTTAAATGTATGTTGGATGAACGGCGAAACCTCGGTGATTTTATCGTCGTAAGTGGGCCGGTTGTTTTTTCTTCTCAGATGATTGAACGAGCGCTGAAACAGTCTCGACGCTGTTAGAAGCTCGTCTTTTTTCAGAAGCCTGTAAGTAATCTTTGCCATTGTATCCCCATACGCAAAAATGGATGAAAGAGTTTAATTTATTTTGTGG
>CBFCYP010000165.1:0-6463 GCA_965602185.1 uncultured bacterium | reverse complement strand
AGATCGATATCGCCGTCAGGGTACAATATAGCCTGGAAATTGAGATTGCCGCCGTTATTCCAGTTGGGCACGCCTACATAGCTTACAATAAATCTATTATTAGTTGTATCCTGATAATGGTAGACATGTCCGTTCTGGGGGCTGAGATCGTCCCACCAGGGAGCGATATAATTATCGGGTGAATCGGTATCGGGTATGGGATCATTGGAGTAAACCGTGGAGCCGGAGCCAAATGTAAGCAAACCGTTGGAGCAGACGAATAGCGACGAATAGCTGTTTTCATAGAATGGGAAGCTGAAACCGATGTCTACATTTAAATAGTTATCTTCGCCAGGAAATATCTCCGTGCCGACGGAAGAGATGTCGACCCAGACGACGGTAGGGCCGTTGGGTTCATCGGAATCGATCCAGGTGTGTCCGAAGAGATCGGGGCCTCCCTGCCCGGTTATGACCGGCGGGAAGATCGGCTCTTCCATCGTCCCCGATTTTTCGGTCATTATTTGATATCTTGCCGGATTAACGATGACCGGAGTTTCAAATGCGGATCCTGATTCTGCCGAGATACTTATTTCCGGGTTATCGGTTTCAGTATAAAGATTGAAATAAAGAGGGCCGTCTCCGTTATTGGTGATCCCGAGATTTCTTGTGGTGACCTCGCCGGGCTGGGCGCTGACGTTGAAGGACGCCGGATCATAAGTCATGTTCGGAGGAGGTTGAGGGATATTGTTTCTAACCGCGACGTCGTCTATATACCAGCCGGGGGCGTTGTATAAATTATCAGACGCGAAGCGCCACCTGAACAACACGCTACCGCCTACATAATCGGAGAGATCGAATTCAGCCCTGACCCAGCCTCCGCTGGTACCGGTATACCCGGGTCCTCCTAAAACGTAAATGTTCGGATCGGGATAACCGCCCACGGGGGGAATGACCGTCCATGAAGAACCGCCGTCCGTGGATATCGAGACATTACCGCCGTCCCAGCCGGATTCCAGATCAAACCACTGGTAGTACTCGAAATAAGCCCCGGGGGAATGAATCATGAATGGAACGCTTATCAGGTTATCGTTACAGTTAAGAGGATATTCGCCGGATAGGTTGGTGCCCCAGACGTTCAGGCCGTAATAAGCGCCCGGGGGTCCAAAGGTCGGCTGGCCCCACTGCCAGCTTCCGGCGCCGGTATAACCTCCGTTGTCATATTCAAAAGACTCGGCCGTGGTCAGGTTGAACTGGGTATTCGCGGTATAGCCTCCGTCAGCGGTGAGATCGAGGTCGAATGTTACCGAATGCCCCTGGGGAAATGAGCTATCGGCTACAACTACAAAGACGTCACCCTGGTTATCGCCGCTGGCGCCGGGACCGAGATCTCCGAAAACGCTGCCGGCGTCGGAGATTGTAACGTAGTCATCATTTTCAGAGAGAATGCCGTTAATGGTCGTAGCTCCACCGGTACCGTCGTTTATCAGGGTCACTATCAAATCGGCGGTCTCTCCCGCTTCGAGGATACCGTTGCCGTTACCCGAAGCGTCATTTACGGCATAACCGACAAACTGCAAATCGGGAGCGTGCGTGGATAAATTGAAATAGCTGGTCCAGGTATCTAATGCAGTACCGGTTATTTGAACCTGGAACGGAATTACATGCTGATCGGGGGTATTGACAGATACATCGAACGCGAAAGCGTCTTCTATATTAATCCTCCCGAAATCACCGATGATGGTACCATAGGATTCAATCGTATCGGTAATTGTAATATATTGATCATCCGTCCACAGAACCGCCACAACATTGAAGGCGGTATCGGGGCCGACATTCTCCAACTGCATATCCAGAACGATGCTTTCGCCGAAATCGATCAACCCGTTATTGTTGCCGGTGGGATCGTTAACAGCGCAGGAATCAAACACTACGTAAGGCCCGGACGGAGCGATTACCTGAATGGGAGCTTCATATGGAAGTTTGTTGTAAGCGGTTACCGTAAGAGTGATGGTCTCGCCGACGGGCAGCTGTTCATCGATACCGATTATCGCCATACCGCTGGTATCAGCATAAGCGGAACCGTATAAAACTCCGTTATGATAAAGGGCACAGAGAGCACCCCCCGTATTCGTTATAACGTTAAACTGAGTTATGGTAAAGATAACGGCGCCGGCATGGTTAACGGTCATGGCAATTGGATCATCGGTATAAATCTGCAGGGAAGGATCGCCGAATATATGCCAGGTGTCATATATTTCCACACCATCGAGACCGTTAATGTCGATCATCAGGCAGGAGCCGTTGTAACAGATTCCCCCGAAAGTTGTTTTTTCCTCGGCCACCAGGAGATCGACGGTCTCGTCCTGCGCGTCCATAGGAGGGTCCCAGGATTGATTTATAGAGGACATATAAACCGCGGCAGCTCCCGACGGTTCTCCGTTATGGGTGGCCCTGAGCCAGGCTTCGGCAAAACAGGTATAACCATCGAACTGTCCGTTGACGCAGGCCACGCTAACGATTACCGGAAGCATTCCGGCATTGGTTAGAGAATTAACATTTGAATTGCTGAAGCCTGTGGTTCCCCAGTAGGTTATGTTGCCGTGTCCACAGTAATTCACAAATCCACGGCCGTTATTCAGGGCTGCCGATACCTGTGAGGCATTAGCGCCCGGATCATAGATTTCATCAACAAGGGTGTAGGTGTAGCTTAAGAGATCATCCCGGATATATCCTACATGCTCAAAATCGTATTCTCCGTGATGGCCGGGACCCTCGTCCGAGGCTATACCGGTTCCCTGATGATGCCAGACACCAGTCTGTGTAAACTTTTCGTAATTTAAAGTCCTGGCGACCTGGGTCTGTACATGATCCGGGCTTTCCGCCGAAAATCGGCCTACGAATATATCGGGATAATTATCATTCCCGTCAACCTTGGCGTAGCTGGGATCGGACGATCCCCCGGAGGCATATGGCGTCGCCACCTGTCCCGCGTCGCCAACCAGAAGCACATAAGCGAGGTCGGTGGAATCATAAAAAGCCTGTATGAAGTTTGATATCTGACCGCTGGTATTGCCGATGGTCGAGACATCGACAATGGTGGTTTTTATCCCTTTCTGATTTTTCCACACCACCAGAGGAATCATATCGTTATGGAAGGCATCGTAGGTAATAATCAGCATATCGCCCGTTTCCATCACAGGAGTATAAAGCAAAAGACCTTGACTGTAATTGATAAAATGCCGGTTATATAGCAGGTTAAAATCGGGAGTGGTTTTGCTGATGGGTTCGGTTCTGGTAATAATATTGATCCCGCCGGGGCCATCGGAATATACCTCCACCGTAACGGAGTTATAAACTCGTAGTGTTTGAATGGCATGATTATACCGGAAAGGTTTGAGATCCACGACGATTCCGCGAAAGTCCCTTAATATATATGGCTCTCTAAGCGATACCAGTTCGGCCGGTTGCCATTGATCAGTGTTGTACGTTTCCCCGAATGAGTATGATATATCATCAGGGTTTACATTACGATAAAGATTACCTTTTGACGGAACAACCGGCGTCGAAGGAATATCAATAAACTCGGAATCAATGACTCTAATACTCATCTTCGCATTATCGGGGATTATGAGACTTCGAGCGATATGGGGAAGCTCCGGTTCTCCCTCTATCAGAGAAATCCCCTCCCCGGGCAGATCCAGTTTGTAATAAATCCCGTCGCCAATTCTAATCGGTTCTTTTGTAAATCCCCCGATTTCAAATCGAACCACGGTCCTGGCAAAATCGGTTTCCAATACGGTCACTTTTACATTTTCGTCGATCGTTCCGAGATCGACATGCTGCGCCGCAAATGACAATGAAAAAGGCGCCATTATAATTAAAATTGCTCCCAGTAACCCTCTCATGTCTTTTCTCTTTCTTTTAAAATGAAACCTGTTTTCACCTTTAATAATAATAACACTAAGTTGAAATTAGAGATTCCTTTTTCTCCTAACCTGAAATTGGTTTAGATCGCAAGAAGACAATCGCCATCAAATCCTCAGTTCATAATATAGCATGGAAATGAAGAGGCGTCAAGCACGTAAAATATCTATTTGCTTCAGGTTACATAAACAGTAAATTATCAGAGATGGGTGCCGAAAGTGGACAATCCTGGATAATAATCCGAAATGTAATCATACTGATCGCGTTGGTTTACATTCTGATTATTCTCCTTCTATTCTTTTTTCAATCCCGGCTGGTTTTCTTTCCCCAGAGGGAAATTACGTTGACACCTGAGGTCGCGGGGCTTCCATACGAGGACGTCTACTTCGTCGCAGAGGATGGAATCAAGCTCAACGGCTGGTTTATCCCATCCGATCCCGGTCGTGGAGTGATTCTGTTCTGCCATGGAAATGCTGGAAATATCTCGCACAGGCTGGAGACGATAAAGATTTTTAATGATCTTGATTTGAATGTCTTTATTTTTGATTACAGAGGCTATGGCAAAAGCGCGGGCAGGCCGGGCGAAAACGGCACATACCTCGATGCGGACGCGGCCTGGATATATCTTACCGAAATTAGAAATATAGATCCGCGAAACATTATCGTATTCGGCAGATCGCTGGGAGGGGCAGTGGCCGTTAATCTGGCGTCGGAAAGACCAGTTAGGGGCCTTATAGTCGAATCGTCGTTTACATCCATTAAGGATCTGGGATCGGAAACCTATCCTTTTTTGCCGGTAAGGCTACTTTCCAGAATTGAATACAATGCATTGGAAAAGATAAAAAAAGTGCAATGTCCGAAGTTAATAATTCACAGCCGGGATGATGAGATGATTTCTTTTAAGCATGGTGAAAGATTATATGAAGCGGCGGGTGAGCCCAAGGAATTCCTCGATATATCCGGCACGCATAATGAGGGTTTTTTACTTGATTCGGAAAGATATAAATCCAGAATAGATTCTTTTTTAAATAGAATCCAGATATTTCATAAATGAAACGGCCGGGTTGAAAGTTAACCCGGCCCTTAAGTAAAGTTTGATGATATTGATGTTATTTCAACAACATCATCTTACGAGCCTTTGCATAATCATCAGCTTCCATAATGTAGAAATATATTCCTGACGGGTAGTTGTTGGCGTCCCAGGTGACATCATGGTAACCGGCTTCAAATCGGGCGTCAAGCAAGGTTTCGATTTTTCGGCCAAGCAAATCAAAGATCTCTATTTTTACCTGCGACGATACCGGCGATTCAAATTTTATCACAGTCCTCGCGTTGAAAGGATTGGGGTAGTTTTGATGAACGCGAAAATCTTCCGGCAATATTAAGAAATCCTCAATTGCCAGCGGGATTAAAATTATATAAGCGTCGCTGGAAAAGACATTGAAATCGGTCCCCAATACATTAACAACATAAGCGGACGTGAAGGAAACGGGTACATTATCGATTGTTCCGGGCAGGATTTCAAATGATAGCGAAAGAAGCTCGGTATTTGAAGGTAAGGTCAGGGCATTATCAATATCCTCCCAAACCAGATGGAGTTCGCCATCGACACAATTGAGTGTATAATCGGATAAAATTCCGGAGGTAAGTTCCACGAATTCAATATTATCCTCGGGAAACTCCAGGTGAAGCTCGATACCGGCGACGTCGACAAAACCCTGGACCTGAAGCGGTATTACGACAGTATCCCCCGGTGAGCCCTGCGCATCGATCAAATCGAGAATAACGTTATCGGTAACAACCGGGGGACCACTGTTAAATCCAAGCGTAACGTCGACATCACCCATTCGCACGCCGATGAAGCTTGAGTCAACAAGGTCCGCATTCCAGATAACGAATTCTATGCATTCCGGTGCGCCCATCCAGTTCTCATTAGTGATGGCGAAGCTGGAATCGATAAATGACCAGTTGCCACTGGGCAATGATTCAAGCCCGGCAAGATAGCGTCGGATTTTAATAATATCGGCGACGCTGATATAACCACTTTCGTTGACATCGGCGGCGACATACTTATACGGCGTATCAAACGGTTCCAGCAAAACGAGATGCCTGCGGATTTTAACCACGTCACTTACCGTAACACCCGGATCATCATCCTCTCTGTCAGGGCAGATCATGAAATCGCCCGGGAAGAGGTTTTCGAATTCGTAGAAACCGCTCTGATCGGTCACCTCGGTAGCGGTCCAGTCTCCTGTGAGCTCCATATCGATGTCCTCGAGCGGTGTCAGCATATCGTAGTAAATAACCCTGCCGCTGATACTATGAAATTCGATAACCCGTACCGAACCTTCGGTGTATTCTATCCCGGTAATGACGCTTCCGAGCGAATCGACGACCTCATTATTTCCAAACCAGTCGATGGCGCAGGTATCGCCCAGCTGACCGAGAACCGTAAATTGCAGCTCAAACGCTATCGTGCTATCGGGTAAAAATACCGGGTTGGCGTAATCCTCCCAGAGTATATGGATTTCATCGCCGACGACATTGATCAGCATATCTG
>CBFCYP010000164.1:0-6769 GCA_965602185.1 uncultured bacterium | reverse complement strand
ATCCCGAATTTTTTGGAAAGCTCGATCACCTCCGACAGAAGCTCGTCGTTTGTTCCGTGAAGCCGCATCTGCTGGAGCAGGTACCCGATTCTTCTGTTGGCCCATAACAAAGCGATATATTCGTCCGACATGGAGCCGTCGGAAAATTCAACCGGGTATTTATATTCTACGTTGTCGGCGCCGATTTTTCCCGATAAAGTAACACTCGTTTTACCGATGCTCCTGAATCTCCCGGTTATTATAACTTCCGAGCCGTAGAAAAGATCGGGCAGTTTATCAGGATAGACGTTATAGCCGTTATCCGAGGCGAACCTCAGTTTCACATCCGTCATGGCGGGATGGCTGATCTTGCCCGCCAGCCGCGAGACTTTCACTTCGATATCCTCATTCGGAAGAACATATTCCGGTACGCCGCTGTTCTCTTCGGCGAGACGATCAAGCAAGTGCGCGTTAACATCATACCCGACCCCGAATACGAAAAGCCTCGCCCTTCCTTCATTCAGCCTGGTCGTATTCTTTATAATGTCTTCGATATTTCTATTTCCCACAGTCGGCAAACCGTCCGTCAGGAAAATCAGGTAGGTCGGATCGCCATTTTTCGGAATCATCTCGCAGGCCCTGGCGAGTGCGTCGTATATATTGGTGCCTCCCGAGGCGTCGATTCGGTTGGCGAATTCGACGGCGTCATCTACGTTTTTCCCATTGGCCCCCAGAAGCTCGGACTTATACGGCATCACCGTGTCGTCATAATCTATTATGTTGAATCTGTCGCCGGGATTGAGGCCCAGCAGACAAAATTTCAGCGCCTCTTTAGCCTGGCGCATTTTATCCCCGCGCATGCTGCCGGATGAGTCGAGGATGAAAATTAAATTTTTATTAACGACCATTGACTTATTCGCCAGGGGCGGCGAAAGTATGCCGATAAAGTAACCGTCTTTTTTGCCCGGCTCGCGATAGCTTAGAAGATGAAATCCGAAATCGCTTTTCTGACGGGTAAAATGCAGTACAAAATCCTTGGTGGGTCTGACATTTCTTTCGAGATACGATACCGTCATCGACTTTTCGTTTTTTCGCCCAGATGTAACATTATGAGTGGGGCAGTAAACCGAGCCGATTTTTTCAAATGAATTGACGTCAATATCGATTTTGCATTCTTCGAGATTTGAATCGGAATACTTTTCCGTATTCAAAGGGTAAAGATATGTAACGGTTCCGTAATCCGACTTCAGGGTCTCCTCGTATTCCAGCTTGATCCGCACCTCGCCGTTGGCCGGAATGGGGTAGATCCGCATCCTGTACATCCCCCGTCCGGCGTATTCCAGAATCGCCGGATCCTTATGCTGGCGGACAATATCCTCGTAAATTCTCCTGGCCTCTCTGGCGTCCAGAAGCTCGGCCTCCATTTTATGGCCGTTCAGCCAGGCGACGAAACGGCTCACCGAAGCGTTTTCCGGAATCGGGAAAATATAGTCCGCTTCCAGTTCGCGGCCGAAGGGATTGACGAAGACCTGGTCTATGCTCGTAATAGCCACGGGATCATTTATCCGAACATCGACATGGTGATATTTGACATCCACCCTGGGATGAGGAGGCATCCAGGGTTTGGGACGAGGCATAATAAAACCGTCGGCCAACACCGGGCCGGAGATCCCGAGTATCATTGCGATTAAGATCAACTGCTTTTTCATTGTTTCCTCCAATTCCGTTTTTAAAGTTTCTAATTTTTATACGAATGAGGATTTTCATTATTCCGTATTTTATACGCCATATGATGTAATCGTCTCTAATATAGGAACTTACCCAGAACATTAAAGGCCGCTTGACAAGTCGCGGCAAAATCATTACTTGGATCGTTGCAGGCGGTTATGGATAGCGAGGATCTTTAAACAAAAAGGAAAAACCTGATGACCGATTTTTTTGATTTTCTTAAAGACAATTTCCCGGTTACTGGATTCGTTATCGTTATAATGACATTTTTGATTATCGGAACAGTTTTCGCCCAGTCTCCGTCTTCGGCGGAATCGAGTAGCCCCGATCAGGTTACAGAACAAAGCCAATCCGATACAGCCGGAGTCGCGACGGTTGAGTCTGTAGACGAGGAAAAAAGCGAAGCCCCTGAAAAGAAAGCGCCGGGGCTTCTTGATTTTCTCTTTACCGGCAAATTCGCCGGGTTTCTGGTGTTGATGGTTGCCGGCCTGGTTTTGCTTTTCGCCAGAAAGATTAATATATGGGTGAGAGCAATAATGATGCTGATCGCCTTCACGCTTTTCGGCCTGGATTATATCTTCCCGTTGCATCCCAGCCCCATGTGTGCGGTCACCAAGCTTTTTATGTTTAAGATTGTATTCGGCAAATTTTTCCCGGTGTTTCTGGCGATATTTTTAGCCATTTTCATTCCGAGTCTGATCGGCAGGAAACTTTTCTGCGGCTGGGTTTGCCCGCTGGGCGCCCTGCAGGAGTTGGTTAATAAAATTCCCCATAAATTTCATATTAAGAATTTCAGCTTTTCCGCCTTTAATACGGTAAGGTTCGCGCTTTTAGGATTGTTTATTTTTACATTCTTCTATGTCAAAGATATGATGGCCGGCCTGGCCGAAAATCCCGAGGCCTATATAAATCCTCCGCTTCTCAAGGCGTATTCGGCGTATAGCGTTTATGAACCCGTGAATTTCTTCGAGCTTCTGCACTGGAATATCGACACCACGTTTATCGTAATGATGATAATCCTCTTAGCGATCAGCCTGTTTTTATATCGGCCGTTCTGTTATTTCATCTGTCCGGTTGGCGCGCTGACGTGGTTATGCGAGAAGATCGCTCCCGGCAGGGTGCGGGTGGATCATTCCAAGTGCACCGATTGCGGCGACTGCGAGGAGAAAAGCCCTTGCCCGACAATCGGGAAATTAAAAGATGAAAACGCTAAATATATACCCGATTGCACCTCCTGCGGCGAATGCGTGAATGCCTGCCAGGAGGGCGCTATTAAATTCGGGTTTAAGTCTTAAGTTATCTATATAGCGAATACATCGGGTCCCACGGGGGAAGAATAACCGGATCCTGTTCGTATATTTTCAAGACCTCTTCGGGAACATATTTTTTATGTACGATAACGTTGTATACATGACTATCGAACCATGAATCATAGAGAGTCCAGTAGCCATCGCTGCCCTTATTTTTCCCCCAGCTGTTTTCAACCAGCCATTTAACGGATTTGCCGTCTTTAACATCGATTCCTACAAAGACCATAGCATGGTTGGGCGCGCTTTCCCGAAATAGGGCCCTTTCGGATTTGGATAAGCCCATTTCGATGTTATAGATTGCCCCGTAATCGTAAATATCCATAGCCATAATACCGTAGTCTCTGCTTTGATCTTTGCCTACGTCGCAGGCAAACCAGACCGGCTCATCGTCAAGCACCGATTTCATGGCCATCTCCTTGAGCAGGCCGATTTCAATATTAACGTAATTAATATCTTCATCGTCGAAGATATTTCGCGACATTCTTAATGCGTAGTGCTTGCCATAGTCTTTTGTGGGATCGCTGAAAACGCTTACGTATTGGTTTAAATCGATATCCACAAACTCCCTGTAGAAACTTCCGGGAGTGAAGGTTTTTACTTTGCTGACGGTTGAATCTTTGTCTTCATAACGCCATTCGAATTCTGCGGGCGGTTCGCCGATGTTCATCGCCAACATTTTATAGATCTCCGCCATCATTTTTTCTTTTTCTTGCCGAAGTTTTTCGATAGATGAGCCTTCTTTCCCAAGATTCCTGATCATTACAGCATCGGCGCGCAATTTCCTGGCAAGCAATTTATTCATCATCCCGGTTTTCTCGGAGCTATTCGTCTCCGGCATAATATCTATGGGCACGACTCCGTATTTCTCTATCAACGCGACTACATATTTCCACCAGCCACCGTCAGGTATCGGATTTCGGAGGAGTATTTCCATCTCGCGTTCCAACGGGTCCTTATCGCGAAATTGAATCATATACTCCAGAAAGTTGTTGGCCTTTTCCATCTTATCCCAGAATTGAAGGTAAGGCTGTGAAAATTCAAACTTGTTAAGTTTGTGTTTTTCTATAACCGCAGGACGCATGATATTTAAACCGGCGAAAAGCCAGCACCGTCCGCTCGATTTCTGATTGGTTATCCCTTTGGTTTTGATTTTGTGGCTGAAAAGCTCGTTATGACCTTTGATAAGATCGCGATTTAAGGCCAGATCTTTTATGTCGTTGTTGGTTATGGCATTATACATGGCCCTGGTGTGCGAATCCGTATTGAATGAATTCCGGATGACCGTAATCATTGATTCATCAAGACCGCCGTCGCCGGCATCTGTTATCGCTACGGTAAAAATAGCGTATAACAGGGCGAAAAATAAAATGTGGGATAAATTTTTCAGTTTCATTTTTACTCCCGGGCTAGGATTTCATTTTAATGAGGATAAATATATTTTTTAATTTATGTTGTGTCAACTATAACGAAGAAATAGTCAATTATATTTCATTGGAACGGCAGGCCGATCGTTTTGACCGGCCTGCCCGAAGCCTTATCGGATCTTCTTAAGGTATTTAAAATAATCAGAATCGGTTGTCAGGATAAGCCAGGAATCCTTATCGATAGTTTCCGGATAGGTCTCCAGGGCTTTTAAGAACGAATAAAATTCCGGGTCTTTATTGTATGCTCTGGCATAAATCTGCGTCGATTTACCGTCGGCCTGGCCTTTGATTTCCTCAGCCGTTCTGTACGCCTCTGAGGTAATTTTCTGCAGTTCTTTCTTCATATCACCGAGAATCTTGGATCTTTCCCCCTGACCCTCCGAACGATACTGCTCCGCAATCCTCTCGCGCTCGGCGATCATTCTGGAGAATACCTTTTCGCGCACGCTCTGAACGTAATTTATATGTTTTACCCGCACATCGATGAGCTCGATACCGTATTGCGGCGTCATTTCCGAGGCTTTCGTGAATATTGCCTTGTTGATTTGTTCTCTTCCCATCTCTATTTCTATATCTTCTCTTTCAATCTGCTCACCTTCGGACTGAACCAGGAGCCTGTTCGAATTTCTCACTACTTCTATCAGGTTTTGTTGGGTGATGAAATTTCTGACGGCGGCATCGATGACATTATCGAGTCGGGTCTGGGCGCTGAGTTCGTTGCCCACCGACTGGTAAAACTTCAGCGGGTCGCTTATTTTCCAGCGGGCATAGGTATCCACAAGGATAAATTTCTTATCTTTGGTGGGGATCTGGGTGGCGTTGCCGTCCCATTCCAGAATCCGCTTTTCAAAAAAGGTGGCCGCCTGAATGAATGGAGTCTTTATATGCAGGCCCGGGTCTTTTACCACCCTGATCGGTTCGCCAAACTGAGTTATGACAACCTGTTCTCTTTGATCCACGGTGTAGAACGCGGCCGCCAGAATTATTAACGCCGCGAGGGCGATGATTCCGGTAATTATCCATTTTGTCTTGATCATTTTGCGGCCCCCTTTCTCGAAATCTCGTCAAGGGGGAGTATTCGAAGAATACCGCTTTCTTTATCATCGACTATATATTTGCGTTCAACCTGGGGAAGAACTTTGGCCATGGTTTCCATATACAGACGTCGACGAGTAACATCTTTTGCCTGGGAGTACTTCTGCCAGATAGATACAAATCTCGCCGCGTCACCCTCCGCTCGGTTAACGCGGTCAATGGCGTATCCTTCGGCCTCCTTGATCGTCCTTTCAGCCTCACCGCTGGCTTTGGGTATGATCGTGTTGTATTCCTTCCGGGCCTGATTTATAAGAGTCTCAAACTCCTGCTTGGCTTCATTAACAGCGTTAAACGCGGGCTTGACCTGATCGGGGGGCGTAACGTCCTGCAGTTTCACCGTGACTATTTGTATGCCGGCCCCATAGGAGTCAAGGATTTCCTGCATCTTTTGTCCCGCCTCATCGCCGATCTCCATACGCTCGATTGTAATGACGCCATCCACGCTTCTGTCGCCAATTACCTGTCTCATGGCGGCCTCGGAAACGTCCCTGATGGTCTCCTCGACCCGGTTGACGTTAAATAGAAAATCTTTCGAATCTTTGATTTTGTACTGCACAATCCATTCGGCGACAACAACGTTCAGGTCGCCGGTAAGCATCAACGATTCATTTAATAGTGACTGTCTGCCGCGGATGGTTCTAACGCCGGGCTTTTCGGTTCTGAATCCGAATTCCTGGCTTAAGATCCTGGTTACCGGTACCTTGGTAACTTTTTCAATACCGAACGGCAGTTTCATGTGAAGACCGGGCGTCGTCGTTCGAACGTACTCCCCGAATCTTTGGATTACTCCCACCGATTCCGCTCCGACGGAATAGAGTATGGTGTTTGCCGCGATAATAGCGATCAGGACCACCACCGCTGTGGTGATGTATTTCCGCTTTTTCTTCAGATTCATGCCTTTTAAAAATTCTTCAATGTTGTCTCGTTCTGGAGCCATTTAAACCTCCTTTATATCTATTGATTTGTGTCCATCGTAATATGATATTATAGTAATCATATTAATTAAACAAGGGATATTTCTATTGCCGGATTGTAGGTCAGGTCTCCCCCGAGACCTGACAACAAGGGTCGTAGCGACCAGCGCGGAAGCCCCGCGCTCCCGACACATATCCATTTGCGGCGTCAGGAACCCCTTCCTGACGCATCCTCTGCTGTGTTTTCGTGGTTGGCGGACGTCCTCGTCTGCCAACAATAGCCTGATGCCTCACAGCCAGTAGATCGAAAGCCTCGCGC
>CBFCYP010000163.1:0-6792 GCA_965602185.1 uncultured bacterium | reverse complement strand
CCGTAGCGGAAGTCGCGTTTGACGGCGATGGCGATATTGGAGAGGTGGTCGCCGATCTTTTCGAGATTCTGTATGTAGTCGAGAAATAAAATCCCCGAGGTGGGATCGGTTATGCCGGCGTTCATTCTATCGAGGTTGTCCTGGCGCGCCGATATATGCAGGTCGTTAACCTTATGCTCTATCACCAGAATGGCGTTGGCCGATTCGCGGTCTATGTTCAATAAGGCTTTATTAGTGAAGGTGAGCATCTCGCTGATATATCCATACATCTCTTTTAGCTGGGCTTCCCCTTCCGCCGAGACCGGCAGCTTCTCGTCCAGAATCCGTTCGGTGAGATCGCCCAGGTTTTCGGCATGGTCGCCGATCTTCTCGATATCGTTGATACTGTGAAGCCAAACCGGTATCTCATCGGCGATCTCGCGCGGCAGATGCCGCCTGGAAAGGTCCACCATGTACTTAGTTATCTCGCGCTGAAGGTCGTCGATAGCGTCCTCCATTTCGGGAACGAGTTCCAGCTGTTTGTTATTGCGGTCGAACAGGCCGTCCATGGCGATTCTGACGGCCTTGTCGGCCATTTCAGCCATTCGGACGACCTCCTTTCGGGCCTGCGCCAGGGCAAAATGGGGGGCGAAATGCTGCGAGGTCAGTTGTTTCCGGTCGAGATATTTCAGTCTTCCTTCGATCTCAACGCCCGTTTTCACCGGAGTTATTTTAACCACGAACTTTTCCAGATATTTCGTAAAGGGCAGAAAAACAAGGGTATTCGTAATATTAAATACCGTATGCGCCACAGCGATATGCACCATAATGGTTGTGGGAGTGATTTCCCCCGGCACTATCCATTCTATTAATCTGGGGTAATACCCCAACCACACAAATGGAAGAATATAAATCACGCCTATCAGGTTGAAACTCGTATGAGCATTGGCGGTGCGTCGGGCGTTAGGGCTCGATTTCAGAGATGCCAGCTGGGCCGTTATTGTCGTCCCTATATTATCCCCCAGGATAAGCGGGATTGCGGATTGGAAATCCAGAAGCCCCTGAAGCGCCATTATCTGAATAACGGCGATCGTCACGGAAGAGCTTTGCAGAATCATGGTGGCGGCGGCGCCAACTAAGATCCCGAGAAGAGGATTGCGTCCGAAATTAACAAACATATCCTTTATGAACATGCTGTCTCTTAGGGGACCGAAACTCTCCTTCAAAACAGCAAGGCCCAGGAAGATCAATCCGAATCCCAGAAGCGCCGTCCCCCAATTCTTAACGGAACGGCGTTTTCCTATGAGGGTCATTAAAAACCCGATTCCAATAGCGGGATAGGCGTATTGGGATATCTTAAATACTGCGAAAGCGGAAACCAGCCAGGCGGTAACGGTGGTGCCTATGTTGGCTCCTATTACAACGCCGATTGCCTGGGTGAGACCCATGAAACCGGAATTGACCAGCCCCACCGCCATAACGGTCATTGCCGAAGACGACTGGATCAATGCTGTAAATCCGGCGCCCACCATAACCGCCATAACCCGGTTCTTCGTAAGAACGCCGAGGACTCTTTTTAATTTTTCACCGGAAATTCTCTTCAGGCCGTCGGACATGAGCCTCATACCATAGAGGAATATTCCCAGACCGCCAATTGTCCCGAATAAAACTTCCTTAAACATATCTCAAATCTTTAATCGAAGATCCAATTGTTATCAAACAGGCAGCTGTTTCCCTCAGCAATTATCGCAACGACTGGCTATATATGAATAATCACGATTCATGTCAATCCTGATTTTAAGTCATTTAGAATCATATAAAAAGGTTGTTCAATGCCTATTGACTTCCTTAAGTATATATCTTTTATAAAGAAACACACAAATCCCTTGATAAAGATGTGAATAATAACTATAATCAGGCTTCACAAAATCGGTAATTTAAGCGTTTGACAATAAAGGAGTAGCCATGCCGGCGAAAAAAGAGAGGAAAAAGGCTAATAAATCGGTGAAAAAGAGGGCGGCAACCAAAAAGAAACCTAAGAAAAAAGCCGCTCCTATGAAAAAAGCTGCAAAAAAGGCAAAAAAGAAACAAGGGAAAATTACCGGGCCCCAAAAAACCGTTTCTAAGATAAAGAAGACCGAAAAGCCCGAACCAGGATTAAAAGGCAAATATATCTATTATTTCGGGGATGGCAAGGCTGAAGGTCACGGGAATATGAAGGATATCCTGGGGGGAAAGGGCGCCGGGCTGGCCGAGATGACCAATACCGGGGTGCCGGTTCCGCCGGGATTCACAATCACGACCGATGTCTGCAAGCTATTTTATGAAAACAACATGGAGTTGCCGAAATCCCTTGAAGAGGAGATGAGGAAATATATCTCCAAACTCGAAAAAGCAACCGGCATGGGGTTTGGCAATAAAAATAATCCTCTACTTGTTTCGGTGCGTTCCGGGGCGAAATTTTCCATGCCCGGCATGATGGATACGGTGTTGAATCTCGGTTTAAATGACGAGACTTTGCAGGGCCTGATAAAGAAAACGGATAACGAACGGTTCGCGTACGATTCTTACAGGCGATTCATTCAGATGTTCGGCAACGTGGTGCTGGGGATAGACAAACCCGAGTTCGAGAAGATTCTGGAAAAGCGAAAAAAGAAACAGCGTATCTCGTTGGATACGGAACTGACGGTGGATGATTTAAAATATATCATAAAAAAATTCAAAACCTTGATACTGGAAAAATCCGGCGAGGAATTTCCGCAGGATCCCATGGACCAGCTGATGGCCGCAAGGGATGCGGTATTCAAATCCTGGAATAATCCCAGGGCCATTACCTACAGGCATCTTAACGACATTCCCTCCGGCCTGGGAACGGCGGTAAATATTCAGACCATGGTTTTCGGCAATATGGGCGACAATTCGGCCACGGGGGTGGGTTTTACCAGAAATCCGTCGACCGGGCAGAAAGAATTTTACGGCGAGTATCTCACCAACGCCCAGGGCGAGGACGTCGTTGCCGGAATCAGGACCCCCAGACATATATCAAATCTGGCCAAAGAGATGTCCAGGGTCTACAAGCAACTGAAAGACATCACCACCAAACTGGAGAAACATTACAGGGACGTTCAGGATTTCGAATTCACCATACAGGACGGCAAGCTATACTTACTGCAAACGCGAACCGGCAAGAGGACAACGGCGGCGGCGGTTAAGATAGCGGTCGACATGGTAAAGGAGAATCTAATCGAAAAAGAGGAGGCTCTCATCAGGGTGGAGCCGGAAAATCTTGATCAGCTTCTTCATCCCATGATAGATCCGTCCGCCACGGTCAATGTTATCGCCAGAGGTCTGGCCGCCTCGCCGGGCGCCGCCAGCGGGGCCGCCGTTTTCACCGCGGATGACGCCGTCCGTTTCTCCGAAGGCGGTAATGATGTTATCCTGGTGAGACAGGAAACCAACCCGGACGATATTCACGGAATGAACGCCGCCAGAGGGATTTTAACTGCCCGCGGAGGTATGACATCGCACGCCGCCGTGGTGGCCAGGGGTATGGGGAAATGCTGCATTGCCGGCGCCGAGGATATCAAAGTATACGAGGTCGACAAGAAGATGATAGTCGGCGGGGCCGTAATAAAAGAGGGTGATTCCATCACCCTGAACGGAAGCACAGGCGAGGTGATGTTGGGACATGTGCCCACCATCGCGCCGCAACTATCAGGCGAGTTCGCCACCTTTATGAAGTGGGCCGATGAGATAAGAAGACTTAAAGTACGTACCAACGCTGATACGCCTGCCGACGCGGCCCAGGCGGTGGCCTTCGGCGCCGAGGGAATAGGGCTTTGCCGCACCGAGCATATGTTTTTCGCCCCCGATAGAATCCCCATTGTTCAGGAAATGATACTGGCTTCCGATGAGATAGATCGCCGCGAAGCGCTTGATAAACTTTTACCGTTCCAGAAAAACGATTTCAAGGCGATCTTCGTAGCGATGGATGGAAGGCCGGTTACCATAAGGACAATAGATCCGCCGCTTCATGAATTTTTGCCCGATAAGAATCAGACCTTGAAGGAACTCGAGGGGTTGAAAGAGCGTAAAGCCTGGGAAGATGAAATAGCCGAAAAAGAGAAAGTGCTGCACAGGATCGAAGAGCTTCACGAATTCAATCCCATGCTCGGCCATCGCGGCTGCAGGCTCGGTATCACATACCCTGAAATAACGGAGATGCAGGCACGGGCTATTTTCACGGCCGCCTGCGAGGTCGCCAAAGGCCGTAAAGCCAAAGCGCCGGTGGTGGAGATTATGATTCCGTTGGTGGGAATAGTAGATGAATTGAAAAACCAGAGGGAAATAATCGACCGGGTGGCCGAAGAGACCATGAAAAAACACAAAGTGGAAATACAGTATCTTGTAGGCACCATGATAGAGGTGCCCCGGGGCGCATTAACGGCGGACGAGGTGGCGGAGATCGCCGAATTCTTCAGTTTTGGCACCAACGATCTCAGCCAATTGACATTCGGTTATTCGCGTGATGATTCGGCCAGGTTTTTAAAAGTATATCTCAACAAAGGGATATTAAAAAAAGATCCCTTTGTTACTCTCGATACAACCGGCGTGGGCGAATTGATCCGCATCGCCGTTAAGAAGGGTCGAAAGACGCGTAATGATATAAAGCTCGGTATCTGCGGAGAGCACGGCGGCGATCCCGATTCCATTCGCTTCTGTAACGAAGTCGGTCTTGACTACGTTTCGGCTTCGCCGTACAGGATCCCCATCGCGCGCCTGGCGGCGGCGCAGGCCGTGCTTGGAGAAACAGAATACACGCAGAAATAACGGTGAATGACGTTCAGACAGATCGATGTTTTACGATTTTTTTATAACACAAATTTTTTTCGCGGTTAAATACGAAATTGAGCGTTAACGATATCCAAACTTTTTTATAATAAATACGATTTAGGTGTTGACAAAGCGTTTTGCCTTTTCGTAATGTGTTGACGGGACGGGTTTGTATAAATCGGTGATACAATATTTCAGGGAAAATTAAAAGACAAAATGCGTGAAGCCCGGGTAGCAATATTTGAAGGAGGGTGCTTATGGTAAAAAACTACAGTGAACTGGCAAAACAGGCTGAAAAGGCTGTAACTGGTATCAGGGATAAGGAGCTTCGCAAAGAGGCATTCAGGATACTGTTGTTACAACTTATGGCCGGCGGTGGAGCGGTTGTAACCGCGGCCCCCAGGACCAGAAAGAAAGCCGCCAGGAAAAAAATCGCCAAAAAGAAAGTGGCTAAGAAAAAGGTCGCCAAAAAGAAGGCCAGGAGGGTGGCCAAGAAAAAGGTGGCCAGGAAAAAAGCCGTCAAAAGACCGGGAAGAGCCGGCGGCGGCGTGGTAACAACCATGCTGGATAGGTTGATCGCATCGGGTTATTTCCGCATTCCCCGCGATGCCGCCAAGGTTTTCAAGGAATTCAGGAAACGACGCGTCGATATTCTGCCTTCACAATTGCGCATGGAACTGCTTCGTTTCGCGAGAGGCCGTAAACTGAAACGCAAGATCAAGATGAAAGGCAAAAAGGTCACGTACCTTTACAGCAAATAGAGCCTCGAAAGCCCCGCCGAATCAGGCGGGGCTTTTTTTCGCCTAATGCTTTTTATAATACTGTACTTATATAGTAACAGTTTATGTCAACCGCGCTGTAACCGTTTCAGTAGCTGTATCTGGCCGGCGTGATACAGATCGTGCGACGAAATCCCGTAAAAGGTCCTGATAAAACTAATCCTGGACGATTTCGGCTTATTATCGAGTTTCGAAGGCGGGAATTTTGCCGTCTCATCGCGCAGTTTCCTGTGCCACTCTTCCAGCAACCCCAGATCTTTCTTCCACTTCTTCATATCCGGTTTAGCCGGCAGTTTCGGCCAGTCGCTCGGTTTTCTGGGAAATAATCCCTTTTGGGCATCGGTAATTCTCCGCCAGACGGCGTATTTCCAGTAGGCGCAGTGAAGGGCGATCTCCCAGATATTGTGACGTTTCGGTTTCGGACGCCACAACAGCTCTTTTAACGACAGCCCTCGAACGGAACCGCGCAGGTTGGGGCCGTGCCAGGCTTCCTTGCTGTAGGCCTGATCATAGGTTTGTAATAATACATCGATTTTGGGATTCAGGTTCTTCGAACTCATATCTCCTCTGGCTCTTTAATTTATTTTTTAATACGTAATTAATAGTACAGATTGCTATTAATTATTAACAAAATTTTTGCTTTTTTATGGATAATTCCGTATTTATTAGCGGAACCGAAAGGAGGAACATAATGAAAAAGCATATAGAGCTTTTAGGAGTTCTGCATATCGTCTATCACTCCATGGGGCTGATCGGGGCCATGGTGGTGCTGCTGGTGATCGGCGGAGGCGGCATTATCTCCCGCAACGAGCTCGCCATCGCGGTGACGCTGGCGGTGGCTCTGGTAATATCCTCCATCATTCTCATCTTCTCCATACCGGGAATAATCGGGGGAGTGGGGCTTTTGAGGATGCGGCCCTGGGCGCGGATACTAACCCTTATTATGGGATTTTTGGCGCTTCTGGAGATACCGTTCGGCACCGCCCTGGGGATATACACCATCTGGGCCCTTATGAACGATGAGACCATCAAGCTGTTTGAGGGGGAGGGGAAAGAAAGCGCATAGGGCGGCGTATTATATGACCGCGATAAAATGAGAATGCGGTCACAACAAGTTGTGATACGCAAGTAAGATATTTGATCCAATCATGACCACGCGCCTCTACCAGGCCGAGGGGCGCATCAACAAGCGGATACATAT
>CBFCYP010000162.1:0-6859 GCA_965602185.1 uncultured bacterium | reverse complement strand
ATGCGCCGAGATCCCAATAATAATAGTAGGCATCCGACGCCAGAATATATTCGGCACGATGTATATATTTCTCGGCATCTTTCAGCTTTTGCTCGCGAATAACAGAGCCGCCCCTGATCAACGACAATTCAACATCTTTTACTTTGCCCTGATAAGGAAAAAATATATAAAAACGCCTGAAATCGTCTTCCGCGATATCATCCTGAATTGCAATTTCATCGCTATAATTTATTATCTTCTTTTTCCCGTCAAATTCAATCGCAATATCCCTGGAAAGAAAAGCGCTTTTCTGTTGTCCCGCTTCGGAAATTCCGAAGAACGCCAGGAATGCAATCAATAAATATTTCATTTTCTTTCCAGAATAATCGAAGTCATATCCCGTTCTTTCAATTTTTCCCTGACCTTTTCTATTCTGGGGGCAACCGACGCTTTGTAAATGGAAGCCAGGTTTTTATACTGTCTGGTTACGGTTAATTTATTTTCGCCTTCATCGTAGCGCGCTATAAATGAACCGGTTACGGATAATCCCCGCTTGAAATTTATTTCCTCGAATGAAAGCAGTCTAAAATGATCCCCGAACTCCCATACTATTCTGTAATAATTCGAATTACGCGAGCCATAATAAATCGGATATCTGCGGGGCGGCATAATGTCGATAGCGGCCTGCTCAAATGTATTTCCGGGATAGATAAATATTTCGGGAAAATCCTCGCCGGGAGAAATAAATTCGTCCAATTTGATTTCGAAATTCAACCTGTATTCTTCGGGCGATTGAAACGAATCCGGAGCCGGCGACAGCGAATGCACCGCCTCCTCCAATTCCGAAAATAGAAGAGCGTTCATCAATTCCATTTTTTCGTTTTCATCACAGCGCCTCATTATTCTCCTGGCTTCAATGGCGGATTGATATTGGAAAGTAATGCTCCCTTCGCCCTCTAAACTGTTATCCTCCTGAAGCTGCAGAACCATATCGATCATCCTGGCGTTATTCCAATTCTCCTCCGGCGTATAGAAAAGCTCGTTTGATTTGGATGTGATATTCAGGGCAAGCTTGTTGTGATAATCCAGATCGATAACACCCACCTCCGATCCCCGGTCACAGGGATCGAGATATAGATCCAGAGACGGAATATATGTAAGCGCGTGATCGAACATCGCAAAAGATGGAAAATCTTCCAGGCCGTCTTCATCGGAACATATCCAGATCACGTGGCTTTCGATGCCTGAATGTCTCAGCATGGAGCACAATAAGGTGGCTTTGCTTTCCTCATCTAAGGTCTCCATCTCCAGCATCTTATCCGCTGTGTCCAGAGGTATATAGACCGATCCGTATAACCTGTTGGCCCATTCATCCCTGACCTTGTGAAAAAGAGTTTCAACAAGATCATAAACTTCCGGGTATTTTTCCATTAACCTCCGCACCATTTTCTTTACCTTGTTTGATTCCCTGAATATCTCGCCGTACTTTTCCCGGACTTGAAAATATTTGAGTAAATATTCCCAACTGCCCGAAATTTCAAGTGTCCTGTGAGGAGTTTCATATTTATTCATTTTAAGCCACATCTTTGTCGAGATATTATATAATGGCGGCTTGAACATCTCATTTTCAATAGCGGGAATATCATCCGCTGTCGCGATCAATACCGGATTTTTATTTTTCTTTACCTTCTTAACGTCGATCAGCTTCGGATTGGATATAAAATATTGATACAGATAATGTTCGGGAATATATACGCCGACCCGGGCATGCTTTACGGGAATCTCTTCCTGAAAAACGTAAGGGGGAAGGAAAACTATGTACTTCTGGCTAAGTTCATAAGAAATATCAATTACGCTGCCGACTTTCGCACCGGGGACCGCGAAAGATTTAGCGTCGACTTTAATATCCCTCATTTTATCTTTAACCCATAATTCATCGTAAATGTCTTTTTTATTGAGTTTCTTTTTATCGGACTGAAAATTATAGCAGGTTGCCTCGATCGATTCTATTTTCCGAAAATGACAATAAGGCAGTGTCACATCGGCATATTTCAATCCCGTTTCAGTATATATTTTAATCCTTCTCCTGGTTTTAATTATTGCGGGGTATTTACCTTGCCTTTCTATTCTATATACGGTCTCCTTTTGAACGACCATGGCATCGGCGAAACTGTCGATGGGGCAAAATTGCTGTGTTAACAGCGAATCGGAAGGCGCATCCCAGTTTAATTCCTCGATAGCCGAGGCCGTCTGAAAAAGCAAAAATATAATCACGATAATTTTTTTCAAATATCGCTCCGGCTACAGGGGAATCGTATCTAATCGTCGAAAATTCTCACATAACATAACTTCATACCCCATACAATCCATTTTATATGAAATAAATAACGGAAAAATATAAAATTCAAGTCTTTTCACTTCGAATTTTGAAGGCGATACCAAATGGTACTTTAGTTAAAGTAAGATACGGTATTTGCTAACCAACAGAGTAGCTTGAAGTTGAAGAAATAAAAATTAGGAAGAGACAAGTTTCAATATCCTTAAAACTGCGTTTTCTATAAATCTTTGTAACTCATTGCTACACAATTAGCGGCGCAGGGACTTGAACCCCGGACACGAGGATTATGATTCCTCTGCTCTAACCAGCTGAGCTACGCCGCCATCAATTGCAGTATCGGACAAAAATCGGTCCGATGAAGCTAATTTATTCCCGCTAAAACGGTTGTCAAGGGAAATTGCTACGCGATCCAGATGGTCTTTATATTGACAAACTCTTTTATGCCGTAATGAGATAACTCGCGGCCATACCCGGATCTTTTCACCCCCCCAAACGGCAGCCTGGGATCGGATTTGGTCATGCCGTTGACAAACACCGCCCCCGACTCGATCCTGCGGGCCACTCTCTCCCCTCTCTTGACATCCTTAGACCAGACCGAACCGCCCAGCCCGAACTCGCTGTCGTTGGCGACCTTTATAGCCTCCTCTTCATCCTTAACCGCGATTATCGCCGAAACCGGGCCGAAGGTCTCCTGCTCGTAGGCCGGCATTCCCTTTTTAACATTGGTAAGAACCGTGGGCATATAAAACGCCCCGGGGCCGTCGGCTTTTTTGCCGCCGCAAAGAAGCTTTGCCCCCATTTTTATGGAATCCCGCACCTGCTGGTCGAGTTCCTCCAGAAGATCCATCCGGGCCATGGCCCCCACCTGGGTATCCTCCGAAAGGGTATCTCCCATCTTGAGCGACTTCATTATGGCAACCTGTTGATCTTCAAACTCCTTCACCTTCGATTCAACCACTATGAATCTCTTGGCCGCTATACAGCTCTGCCCGGCGTTGATCATCCTGGCGGTCACCGACGTTTTCACGCAGGCGGGGATATCGGCGTCCTCGAGCACGACATACGGGTCGGAACCGCCGAGTTCCAGAACAGTCTTTTTCAGCTCGTATCCCGCTGTCGATGCTACCTGCATCCCCGCCGGCTCGCTTCCGGTTAAGGTTACCGCTTTTACCAGGGGATTTTTTATTACAGCTTCCACTTTGCCGGCGGAAATCAGCATGGTTCTGAAAGCGTTATCCGGAAAACCGGCTTCTTTGAAAACTTCTTCGATCGCCAGGGCGCAGCCGGGCACGTTCGAGGCGTGCTTTAAGACCCCTACATTACCGGCCATCAGGGCCGGGGCCGCGAAACGGAACACCTGCCAGAAAGGGAAATTCCATGGCATAACCGCTAAGACTGCGCCTATAGGCTGAAACACGGCCATGCTCTTACTGGCGTCGGTCTCGATTATCTCGTCGGCAAGAAATTCCTCGGTGTTGTCGGCGTAATACTCGCACACCCGGGCGCATTTCTCCACCTCGGCCCGCGATTCCTTTATCACCTTGCCCATCTCGATCGTAATAAGTTTTGCGTATTTATCGATATTCTTGTGCAAAACCTCCGCCGCTTTGTGCATCAGCTTGCTTTTTTCGGCAAATGATAGATCCCGCCAGCTCAGATAAGCGTTATGCGCTGCTTCCACGATCTCTTTTACTTCGGAGTCGGTATGTTCTTTATATTCTTTTATCAGTTCATTTGTAGCCGGGTTTATCGCTCTCATATCCTCACATCCTTTATATCAATGTTAACTCAAATCCTTTTCCAGCTTTTCACTCAGTTCATAATTTACTCCCGGCTGTATCGGTATCTCCACCAGGCATAGCTCCTGCCCGGTTATCGCCTTCTTAAGATCGCTTTTCAGGTCCTTCAACGTTTTAGGCGCATAGGCAGGTATCCCGAAACTCTCCGCGTATTTTTTGAAATCGGGATTGGTAAGCCCGGTGCCGAATGTCCTTTTAGTGTGGCTGTATTGTTTCCATGATACCAAACCGTAATCGTTGTCGTTGAAAACGATTATGGTATAACCGACCCCGATCCTTTTGGCCGTCTCGATCTCCTGGGAGTTCATCAGGAAACCTCCGTCTCCCATTACGGTTACCACCTGTTTTTCGGGTTTTGCCAGTTTCGCCGCGATACCGCCCGGTAACGCTATCCCCATGCTGGCGAATCCATTCGATATCAAAACCGAATTCGGTTCGTAAACGGGGTAATTGCGCCCTACCCATAGCTTGTGACTTCCCACATCGGATAAAAGTAAATCCCCGGGATTCATTAACTCGCGGATAATATTTAACACGCCGGGTACGGTGAAATCGTCGCCCTCTTTCAGCGCGTAAGAGTCCAGGTCATTACGGATCTTTTCCCTGATCGGTTTATACCATTCACGGTCGAATTTCAGATCACCGTTATAATCATGTTTGTTCAGTTCCCATAAGGCCGCCGAAACATCACACACGATCTCGACATCGGGCTGGTAATACTCATACACCTCCGCCTGCTGAAAATCTATATGTATTATTTTTTTGTCTTTGTTCCTGTTCCAGAATTCGGGATCATACTCGGCGACGTCGTAACCGACCGTTATAACGAGATCCGCTTTATCGAAGGCCCTCATAACATAGTCTCGCGCCTGCAGACCCACGGCGAAAAGCGAATGCTCCTCCATGTCGCTTACGGCGCCCTTGCCCATGAACGTATGCACCACCGGTATATCGGTCTTCTTAACCCACTCCCTGAGATGCTTCGACGCCAGTTTCCTGATCGCCCCGTTACCGGCCAGAATAAGCGGGATTTTCGATTTTTTGAGAAGCTCGTACGCCTCGTTCATCGCTTTATAATCGGGCGCGGCGCGGCGGAGCCTTTTGGGAGGTATCGGCTTTTCATGGGATTCCATCTTAGCCACGTCCTCGGGAAGTTCGAAATGGGTAGCCCCCGGCTTTTCCATCTCAGCCAGCTTGAACGCTTTCCGTACCACCTCCGTCACCACGTTAGGATTTTGTATGCTGGTATTCCACTTGGTTATGGGACGGAACATCGAGACCACATCGATATTCTGATGGCTTTCCTTGTGCATAGTATCCGAACTGGCCTGCCCGGTTATGGCCACCAGGGGCGCCTTATCCAGATGAGCGTCGGCGGTGCCGGTGATCAGGTTGGTGGCTCCCGGCCCCAGGGTTGAAAGGCAAACCCCCGCCTTGCCGGTAACCCGCCCGTAAACGTCGGCCATGAACGAGGCCCCCAGCTCGAGGCGCGTGGGAATGAATTTTATTGATGATTTCTCCAGCGAAAACAGCAGGTCCTCGTTCTCCTCGCCGGGTACTCCGAATATATATTTAACCCCCTCGTTCTCAAGGCATTTAACAATCAGGTCGGATACTTTCATTTATCAGGCTTTCATTTGAAATTGAATATTGATATCGATCATGTTTTAGTAACCGGTCCGCCCATATCCCGGTTCCCTGAGACCATTTTAAGGGGAAACCCGTTAACATTCAATAAAATGCTGCTTTTAAAATCGTCATAATTATTGTAGGGGCGTTTGAAAAAACGCCCTCCCGTTTTGAGCGTTCAGTCTGTAGGTCAGGGCCGCCGTAGGCGGGCCTGACTGCGGAGCGTCAAATCCCGGAGGGATTTGACCTACAACTAAACCGCGCGGTCAGGAACCCATTCCTGACCGTTCTTTACGTTACCAGGCGCCGCTTGGTAACCGGCCTCGTGCCGTATATCGTCATATTTTATTACCATCGAAAAACCATTTTTTTCGTAGTAATAGGAGAATAAAATGCCGCCCTTGTTGTATTAATATTGAAGGGAGGAGAAGTGTACTGCCCCAAGTGCGGATACGAATACAGAGAGGGAATTCTCACCTGCCCCGATTGTGACGAGGACCTGGTGGAGGAGTTGCCGGAGGATTTCAACGACGACTCCGGCGACGAATCGGATTCCTATAACTGGATAAATATAGCCCGGATGAACTCATGGACGACCGCCGAGATGCTGGTGGACGCCCTGCGCACCAGGGGCATTCCCGCGGTGGTGATCTCCAAGGCGGGGCATTTCGGGCAACTCACCGCTGTGCCGGTGACCGCCATGAGCGCCGCCGGGGGCGGCTACTCTATCATGGTGCCCTCTGAATTCGTGGCCGACGCCGACCGCGAGGCCGAAGCGATCCTCGGCGAGGAATGGGAGAAAGCGCGGCTGGAGGATATCGGGGAGTAGAGAAAATAGGCTTTAAATATAATCAGAGTATTTTATAATATGGGGAAAGGCAAATGATCGGATGAAATACTTATTCAAAATCGCCGTAATTATATTAGTTGTTTCTCCTGTAAGTTTTGCATCAATAGATGAAATCATAAAAAATGGAATGTTTGGATGTCATATTATTTCTGATTCTATCCCTGGCGTTGATGAATATATTACCGCGCTAACTCTCAAGGAAATGTACAAGGATTCTATTTTTATGTCTATATACAAAACTCCAAGGGAAAAACCGAGTATTTG
>CBFCYP010000161.1:0-6965 GCA_965602185.1 uncultured bacterium | reverse complement strand
AACCAGGATGATAAGAAGAAGAAAGCCGTTATCCCGGCGAGTACAATCGAGAGTAAGATATACTCCTTCCGCGGGCAGCGGGTGATGCTCGACAGCGATCTGGCGGAGCTGTATGGCGTTGAAACCAAGGTATTGATTCAGGCGATGAAGCGAAATATTGATCGTTTCCCCGTCGATTTTATGTTTCAACTTACTAAGGATGAAAACGCGATCTTGAGGTCACAATTTGTGACCTCAAGTGCGGGGCATGGCGGAAGGCGTTATCCTCCATACGCTTTCACCGAGCATGGCACTATCATGTTGGCCAGCATTTTGAATTCTCAAAGGGCGATTGAGGCCAGTATTTTCGTGGTCAGGGCATTTGTTAAAATGCGGGAGATTTTATCGGTGCATAAGGAATTCGCGCGCAAACTCTCGGAACTGGAACGACGCATTACCGGCCACGACGAAGATATCAAAACCCTAATTCGGGCAATCAAACAGCTTATTCAACCATCAATAAAGCCCAAAAAACAGATCGGGTTTAGGCCTTGATACGCGGAGAAGTTGCCGTAGCCGCGGTCTTGTAAAGACCGCGGGACCTGTTGTTCCGGGGTTCTTTCAGAACACCGGCTACGAAATATCTTCTCCGGGTGGCACTCCCAAACTCGATTTGGGAGTGAATCCATATCAACCCCAAATAAATTTGGGGTTGCCACCCCTTATCAGTAGTAGGTCAGGAGCCCATAGGGCTCCTGACAGAGAGCTAAAGGAAAAGTCAGGAGCTTTCAACTCCTGACCCACCTCTTTTGAGGTCACAGATTGTGATCTCAAATGAAATCAGGCATATCCCCGTTTAATTTGAGGTGCCAACTTGGTACCTCATGATTTTGAGGTCGCTAATTGCGACGGGTGGCACTCCCAAACTCGTTTTGGGAGTGAATCCATATCAACCCCAAATAAATTTGGGGTTGCCACCCCTTATCAGTAGTAGGTCAGGAGCCCATAGGGCTCCTGACAGAGAGCTAAAGGAAAAGTCAGGAGCTTTCAACTCCTGACCCACCTCTTTTGAGGTCACAGATTGTGATCTCAAATGAAATCAGGCATATCCCCGTTTAATTTGAGGTGCCAACTTGGTACCTCATAATTTTGAGGCCGCTAATTGCGACCTCAAGTTCTTACCGTTTAGGGGAGACGGCCACGACTATGGATTCCGGATCAAGTCCGGAATGACAGGGCTAATTTACGTGCATGGCGGACGTCCTCGTCTGACACGGCCTATGTTGGCGCGGGGGGACGCGGGCCAACCGCCAAAATCATTAGATCGCGGTTATAGTAAATCATAAATTGTGGATATGTGGATATTATGTCGGGCGCCGGGAACTCCCGTCCCGTCGTCCCATTGTACTTGCCCGACGAGCTTTCTATATGCTATAATAGCCTCAGGAAAATATGGACGATTTTGAGCTATCCAGGCTGTCGAGATTATTTAAATCGGCCCTGATCCCGATATCTATAATCTATATCATTTTGTTCATTTATGTCGCACTCTCTCGCATTAATTTCACATTTGAGCTGAATTGGATGGAGGGCGGTATAGTAGCTGTCGTGGAGAGAATACTGGATGGAAATCCCATCTATGCCGAACCGTCACTGGAGTATGTCCCCTTTATCTACACTCCTCTATATTATATTCTGGCAGCTTTTGTTGCTGAGGTGACAGGTCCCGGATTTACGGCGTTAAGGCTGGTTTCGCTTATATCGAGCTTGTGTTGCCTGGTAATCATATATCTATTTGTATGCCGCGAAACGAAAAGCAGGTATTCGGGCTTTATCTCCGCGGGACTGTTCGCCGCGTTTTATAACGTCAGCGACAGCTGGCTCGATATAGGGAGAAACGATCCGTTGAATTTGTTTGTATTGTTGTTAGCTCTATATATCGTCAGATTCTTCAGAAATAATATGTCTTACGTCTTTGCGGGAATTCTCTTATTCCTGGCGTTTTTTACCAAGCAATCTTCCCTGATCGTAATAATATTTCTTCTTGGCTATGCTATTATTTTTAACAGGAAAGCCTTATTACCCGTCATGGTTACCACGCTGGTCCTGCTGGCGGGTAGTACAATCCTTATGGACAGGAATTCCGATGGCTGGTATTCATATTTCGTTTTTGAGTTACCGTTCAATCACGATATAACATTATCATATATCGCTCTATTCTGGACGGAGGAATTATTCAGAATATGCATGGTGCCCATCGGCTTGATAATCTTTAATCTATATCTGAACTTCCAATCCGTAAGAGGGAACCCGGGCTGGCGCTTTAATCTATTCGCGGCAGCGGGGATGATATCGATGGCATGGTTTCTGCGAATTCACTCGGGAAGCGGCATGAACGCGCTTTTGCCGGCCCTCGCCATAATAGCCATTTTATTCGGAATTAGCGTTAATGATCTTTTGAGCAGGTCCACGCATAAATTAAACGTCAATAGCATTAAGTTTATCACTATAGCCTATTTTCTCATTCTTTTACAATTCATGCTGTTAATTTATAATCCTTTGACGTTAATCCCGTCGTCTGCGGACAGGGCCGCGGGAAACAATATTGTTGAAAATATTCGTGAGATTAACGGGGATATATTTATTCCTTCTCATGGATATCTGGCGAAAAAAGCCGGCAAGAAACAGTACGCGCACACGATGGCGATTTATGATGTTCTCAGAAGCAATGACGATAGAACAAGCAAAAAACTCGGAGAGGAAATCAAACAGGCGTTCAGTAAAAAGGAATACACGGCGGCCGTCTATAATTACATCAATTCACCTTTCAGAAGTTTCGATGTTGACACTAATTACGTTTTCGAAAAACTTTTGATTCGTAATGATAACGATTTTTTCCCTGTCACGGGGACACAAATTAGACCCCAGTATTTCTTCGGTTTGAAATTTTCCCCCGTCAGTAATTCTCCTGTATTTGAGCAGGTGGATCCGCTGCCCTCGCTATCGAGGGATGATTACCGGGAATATTAATAACCATGCGCCTTTGCCCGTTTCCTTTTAATACCGGTGAACCTAAATTATGAATCGCCGGTAAAAGTCTAATAAAATCTAAACCGCCCTATCCATCTTTGCGTATATAAACCAACAATCCAGGAACCTGGAGGATTTGATGTTGTCGCAAATCGATTTTAGGAAAAGGAATCGTTATGGGTAAAAGGATTGGTGTAGTTGTACTAGTTATGTTTGTTTTCATTTTTCTGCTTTATTTGTATAAAACCAAAAACCTGCAAAACAGGGAGATATCAATGTCATCACAAACGGAAATCGAGAAAGCCGCCGTTCAAAAAGCTATTGAAGACTGTATCAAGTGGCCTTTTCCGGAAAAAGATATAACTAGACTCATCGGCTCTTGTGCGCATGATTCATCATTCTTTATTTTTCATCCGGATTCGAAATCGACCGTGATCGGCTGGGATGCCTTCCAGGAAACTATTGACAATTTTTTCATGGATGAGGAGTTGAGACCGACCAGCACGGATATAAAAGACCTCAGAATTAACCTGTCCCGGTCGGGAGATGTCGCCTGGTTCTCGTGCATTCTGGACGACATCGGCGAATACAAGGACAGAAAGTGGGAATGGTTAGACTGCCGCTGGACCGGAGTCCTGGAAAAGCGTGACGGCAGCTGGCTTATCACCCAGATGCATTTCTCGCTGCCGACTGACAGGAAGAATGAATCGTCCGGTTAAAACTTTATCGGGCAAGAAATAGATCATGATTCAGCAGCCAGTGTGCCGATAGACGGCCAATGATTCAAAAAAATATTAAATACCTCAGAGCCGAAACCGACGAACACCTGGAAATTATAAAAGAAATGTTCATGGAATACGCCCGTTCCCTGGGATTCAATATCGGTTTCCAGGATTTCGAGGAGGAGATAGCCGCTATGCCCGGCCATTACGGCCCGCCCGACGGTTGTATTCTGCTGGCGTTTTATGATGATAAGCCGGCAGGTTGCGTGGTCCTGCGCAAACTGGAAGAGGCAATCTGCGAGATGAAACGGCTATATGTACGCCCCGAATATCGGGGGTCGGGAATCGGAAAAGCACTTTCGGAGAAGATAATCGAGGAGGCGAAACGAATCGGATATGAAAAAATGCGTCTGGATACGCTGGCAACCATGAAAGAGGCGGTTTCAATTTATCGCGACCTGGGATTTTACGATACTGAGCCCTATAGATATAACCCGTTCGATAACGCGGTGTTTCTGGAGAAAGAACTATAGAATTTCCGGCTCGTAAGGGGGCTGATATCCAATTGACAAAATGGCATAATAACCCTATTCTAATTAGAGTTGAGTTTTTATGGCCATCTTGAATCATGCCCAAAACGCGTTTAAATAAATATGATCTGATTAGTCCGGCCGCGATTATTATATATTTATCTTTATTCAAGCTGTTTCTGCACCTTTTCACCAATGGGCAGTTCGGTTATCATCGCGACGAGCTTTATTATATCGCCTGCGGGCAACATCTCGATTTCGGTTATGTCGATCATCCGCCCCTGATCGCTCTTTTAGCCCGTTTCTGGATCGGGGTATTCGGCGATTCGCTGTTTTCCGTCAGGTTTTTGCCGGCAGTTGCGGGAGCGGCGATCGTATATTTAACCGGATTGATTACGCGCGAATTCGGGGGTAAGACGATGGCCGTAATAACAGCCTGCCTCTCGGTTATAATCGCTCCCGTAATTCTGAGCACCAATAATCTTTTCACAACGAACGTCTTCGATCAATTATTCTGGGTAATAAGCATATATCTTATGGTAAAAATTTTAAAATATGATAAACCGAAATATTGGATAATTGTCGGTTTGACAATCGGCATGGGGTTGTTAAACAAGCATTCCGTGGTGTTTTTAATATTCGGTATCATCCTGGGATTGCTTTTGACTTCCGGACGAAAATATTTCCAGAATAAATATCTCTGGATCGGGGCGGGCCTGGCTCTGTTGATTTTTACCCCTAATCTTATCTGGCAGATAAAACATGGTTGGCCCACTATCGAATTCCTGCGGGAAGCCAAGATCAATCGCGTCATAGGAGGATCACTCCTGGAATTTATCAAACAGATTATATTCTCATATCATCCCTTGACGCTGCCCCTGTGGGCGGCCGGTATTTATTTCCTGCTGTTTTCAAAAGAAGGGAAGAGCTACCGGCCGCTGGGTATTCTGTTTATAATCCTTATCGTAATATTCGCTGCCCAAAAGTCAAAAGACTATTACCTGGCGCCGGCGTTTCCCATGATGTGGGCGGGGGGAGCGGTTCTGCTGGAGCGGTTGCTCCGGAAAAGAAAACTGAAAATAGTGGGGCCTGCGATAGTTGGAATATTATTTATCGGCGGCGCTGTTCTGGCCCCGCTGTCGATTCCGATTCTGCCATTTGATAAGACGGTTGAATATTGCGAATATATGCAGGGCGGGCTTCACCCCGTTTATGCCGATATGCTGGGATGGGAAAACATGGTGAAAACCGTAGCGGGCGTTTACAACAGCCTTCCCGCAGATGAAAAAAAAGTATGCGGGATTATGACACAAAATTACGGCCAGGCCGCCGCCATAGATTTCTTCGGCCCCCAATACAATCTCCCCAATGCTATCAGCCCCCATAACAGTTACTGGCTCTGGGGGCCTAAAGATTATACGGGCGAGACACTGATTACCGCCGGCATCAGCCCGGATGGCTTAAGCCAGGGATTCGAATCTTATAGAGTGGCGGATATGGTAGTTAACGATTACGTAATGCGGTATGAGACAAATCAGCCGGTCATTATCTGGAAAAATCCGGTTATGCCCTTAAGAGATATGTGGCCGTTTATAAAAGTCTATTATTAAAAGCCCTATTTCAACAGCTGCATCTTAAGCGATTTCGACATTCCGTCCGCCTCCAGCCTCGCAAAATATATACCCGATGATACATTATGGGCGTTCCAGGCGACGCTGTAATTGCCGGCTTCCATCGATCCGCTTTTCAGATTCTCTATTTTCTGACCGTTGATATTATATACGCTCAGATCGATATCAGCGGGCGACGTCAGTTCGAATTCTATGGTCGTCGAGGCGTTGAAGGGATTGGGATAATTCCGCGAGATATCAAATGCCAGGGGCAACTCGTTATCCCCTTCATCTGCGCCGGTCGTTGCCAACCTGAGTATCTGCAGGGAACTCTCGTCGGCCACGTAAATGTATTCCTCGCCGGCCACTACCCCTCTGGCGTTGCCGGGCGTCTGGTAATGCCCCATAAGAGATGGATTCACGGGATCGCTGATATCGTAAACCTGTATCCCGGCCTCGTAATTGCAGACGTAAACCCTGTCATAAGCGCAGGAAAGACTATGGCAATTCCCCGGGGTGGGCAGGAGCGTCACGGGAGTGATGCTGGCGGGATTGGCGATATCGACGATATGCACCCCGAAAGCCCAGGCGCTGATCAGGGCGTAATGGCCGTAGAGGTCTATTCCCCGCCGGGAATATCCCTGGCCGAAATAAGAATCCAGATGCGTAAGGTTATAAGGATCGGCAACGTCGATCGTCTGAAGAGTAGTCAGGTGATCTGTCATAAACGCGACATTACTCCGAACCACGACACCCGAAGCCGAGAAGTTATCTGAATAATTGGAAATTACGCTCGGGTTTGTGACATCGCTGACATCGATTAAAAACAGGCCGGCGTAGCCGTCGGCGACATAGGCGATATTACCCTTGACGAAAACGGCATAGGCCCGGTCCCCGAAATCGATCCCTCCCACATAATGCAGGTTATCCGGATATGAGATGTCGACAATCTGCAGCCCGTCCCAGTCGTTGGCCAGGTAAGCGTAATCGCCTTGTATGTCAAAATCCTGGGTGGAATGGGCCTCGTTCAGAAATCCGATCATTTCGATGTTTTCGGGATTAGATACGTCCAGCGCCATAAAACTGGGATTAGC
>CBFCYP010000160.1:0-6967 GCA_965602185.1 uncultured bacterium | reverse complement strand
GGCAATCGCCCAAAAGCGGCCAAAATACTTGGTATCAGTCAGGCCACGTTATGGCGCAAACTTAAAAATAACAATTGAGTTTATATATTGAATATTTATAATAAAAGAGGTTACAGCGAAAGCCGGGCGGTCAAAAATAAATGTTGAAAGACGTAAAATAGATATCGGGATATGTTCCGAATTCGGAGTTCAGCCTCGCGGAGATAACCGGCTGCGTAATCAATTCCGGTTTCTCTCCGATACCGACGAAAGCCCCGGCTGAAAGATAGATATTATCGGCGAAATTATACTCCACCATCGAATAAAAATAGACGGAAGGATCATTCAGATTAGTCAATAACTGCCCGTTATAAATCATCAAAGGAGTTATCTGATAGGATAATCCCGGAATCAAATAATGCTCGCCGAGAAGATAAACGGAGCCCTCGGTATAAGCGGTTTCCGTGAGCAGATTCATATAATCATCCGAATTAACCGACCCGGCCTGGTTATAGGAATATTCGACAAAGCCGTAGGTTCTGTCTCCAAAACTGTAATCGCAGCCGAGAGAAGCCCTCATATAATTATTATCTCCGCTATCATTCGATCCCTCCTTCAGGGCGTCGGCCCAAACATATGCTGATTCCAGCCAGAGGCCGGCGCCTTTCCACGACGTTGCCAGGTCAAATCCGGCGAGAATATTTTCCTTGAAACCGATCAATACGGCTGAAATATCCGCTTTCATTGTGTAGAATTTGCCTCTAAGGAACCCGGCGCTCGAATCGAGCTCAAAATCCTCGCCCATTACAACTCCCGCATCGAACTCGCTCAGCATTCCGAGCGGTATACGAATTCGCACGGCATCGACGCCGATTCGTTCTTCGGTATCGAGCTCCTCGAATCTATAAGGAGCCAGAACATCGGTGGGATTTATAACGCGGGCGCTTCCCCAGGCGATCGCCTGACGACCGATATAGAGATCAAAATCGCGAGTCTTTATGCCAGCATAAAACCTGTCAAGATTGTGAAATACCGCGAAACTGGCCACGGTGTCATCCTCACACGGGTATAACCGGGAATCGAAATCCACGGCTCTATAGCTCAAGCTATTTATATCCGCCTGTAAAGGGTCAGAATAAAACAGCGAATTATCTTGTATTCTGAGAGCCGGGCTATAGGCGGCCTTGATATTCAACCAGGAAGTAATTTCGCGGGAAAAATCCAGACGAATCCGGTTATTGACAGCGCCTTTTTCGGGATTGTCGATTGAGATACCTGCAATCTCATACTCCGGTTGATGGTATACTACAAAAAAGTTCTTATAATAACCGTCGACGGTCATGAAATCCGACGCTCCTCCATTAACGAATGATATTGATAAAAGCATGGAAAGAATAATTGATTTATATATAATTTTCACGCCTTATTCCTTCACCGCGTCGCTTTCGATTTGGCCGTCCTTTAAGACAATCAACCTCCTGGCCTTATCCATGACCAGTTTATCGTGAGTGGAAAAGATGAAGGTCATATCCCGTTTTTCGTTAAGCGACCGCATGATATCCAAAAGCTCCGATCCGGTCCTGGAATCCAGGCTGGCGGTCGGTTCGTCGGCCAGAATCAGGGCCGGTTGCGAGACCATGGCCCTGGCGATGGCGACCCGCTGCTGTTGTCCGCCCGACAGCTGGGTGGGAAAACGATTGGCAAAACCCTCGAGCCCAACGTCCTTCAAGATGTTCTCGACCCTTTTATGACGTTCCTCCTTCGGCACTCCCTGGAGCAGCATAATATATTCTATATTCTCCTCAACGCTGAGAACCGGTATGAGGTTATGCGATTGGAAAATGAATCCGATGTTATCGCGCCTGAAGTCGGAGAGTTCTCTGCCGCTCATACTCGAAATTAATTTATTGTTTAGGTAAACCTCCCCCTTGCTGGGATCATCGAGCCCGGAGATGATATTTAAAAGCGTGGTTTTACCCGAACCCGAGGGCCCGACTATGGAAAGGAATTCTCCCTTCTTGATCTCCAGGTCAACGCCCCTCAACGCCTTGACAGGAACACCGTTATCCTCGTATGTTTTTTCCAGTCCCTCGGCCCTTATTATATCATATGATTTATCGATCATTCCGTCTCCTTATGTTCATAGTAAACCCTGACGCATGGCCTTGACCGGCGACATCCTGGCGGCGATCAAAGCGGGGTAAATACCCACAAGACAGGTCAGGAAAAACAGGGATATGGGGTAAATGAAAAACTGATTTATTCTCATTACGGGGTACAGTAGTTCCTGAAACGTTACCCCTAAATACTCGATGCCCCTGTAATCGATTCCCGTCAAGGTGAAGATATAGGTGACCGCGAGTCCCAGGATAACGCCCAGGACGATGCTTATTACAGCCAGGGCCCCGGCTTCGAATACTATGAGTTTGGCCATGCCGAATGGCCGCGTTCCCACCGCCCGGAGCACTCCGAACTCAAACATCCTTTCTTTAAGCGACATGAAAAGAGTATTGATTATAACCAGCGCCACGATCCCGAACAGTATCAAACCCATAATGTAAACGCTGAATCGCGAAAGGGCGAAGACGCTTTCCATCTGCGGCAGGATCACGTTCCAGCCGACGGCTTCGTTTCCATTTTTGGAATACCTGTCCCAGAAGGGCAACAATTTATTTCTGCTCATGGAGATATCGGTGAATTTCAAGGCTATTTCATGAACCCTGCCGTCTATACCGAGCATCTGCTGCGTTTTATTCAATCTGGCGAAAGCCATTCCACGATCCATCTCGCGGGAATTGAAGAAATATATCCCCGATATTCGAAACATCTCCTGCGAAAGATCCCCGGTTTCGGCCTGGGAGACTGTCACCACAATTCTATCGCCGATTTCAACTTCCAGAATTTCGGCCAGTTTGCGGCCGATTACAATATCCCGCTCGCCGTCCCCCGAAAAATAGGAACCCTCCGTTATAGCTTCATCTATTTTTGAAAGATTCTTCTCCCTTGAAGGCTCAATCCCCACGAATTCGACCGCACTGACATTGGCGGGAGAGGATATCATTGCCGGCGAAAGCGTGCGCAAAGAAAAATCGGCTATAATCTCTTCACGACCTAAATCGATTATTATATCATCAAGGTTGTTAATTGTCTTTTCGATCTCATAAGTCTGACGGAAACCCTGGCGATGAATTTGACCCTCTCCGAGAAAGGTCGCGGTCGCGGATTCTATCATATTCTCTTCCATACCGATCATCAGGGCGTCGGTAAAAATTAGCGACGCCAGCCCGATTCCAATGGCCGTGCCGGCTATTATGGTACGTCTCTTGTTGCGAAATACGTTTCTCCGGGCTAATTTCATAAATATATACATAACCAGACCTCTTAATGGATGCGCATCGCTCTCGACGGGGACGTTCGTGCCGCCTTAAGAGCGGGGAAAATTGAAACCAGAGTCACCGTAATTATAACCGTTACGGCCGGTATATAAAGACTCATGGCATTCACCTCCGAATACATTTTGGTAAACTGAACGCCTCCATAGGTAACCGCTTCCGGAATTGCTACACCTTTTATCGAAAGCAGGTAATTTATGGCTGTGCTGGCAACAAGACCCACCAGTATACTGCCGATGGCAATAAAATTGGTTTCTATTAGTATCAACCGGAAAATCTGTACCGGCCTGGTTCCCAGAGCTCTTAAAACCCCGTATTCCCTGATCCTCTCCAGAACGGTCATCAACACGGTATTCAAGACTCCCACCGCCACAATAAGTATTATTATGAATATCATTATCCAGGCGCCCTGCTTATCCGCCTGCATCGCAACATAAAACTGTTTGGCAAATTCCTGCCAGGGTTCAATCGATAAATCCGGATCGCCGATCTCCCTCCTGACGGCCTCGACCAGATCGTTTACATCGGCCAGTTCTTTCGCTATAATGGCTATCTCGTGAATGCGCCGATCCAGCACGAACAGCTCCTGGGCGTCTGCAATATGAAGATAAAATGATGACCTATCGCTAAAATCATCGCCGCTTTCGACAACGCCTGTGATTTCGTAAATATCGTTGGCGATTGAACCATCCGCCGCCTGGGATACTACCACCACCGAATCCCCGATCCCGGCCTCCAGTATTTTCATCAAACCCGATCCCAGAATCACCTCGTGGGACGGATTTTTCGAAAAGGTCTTTCCTGCGACAACCTTTTTATCAAATCTGGTCGCGTCGTTTTCCAGCCGGGGATCTATTCCGATAATTCTAACCCCCGCCGATTTTTCACTCACCGACGCCAATCCCGAAGAATATAGTCGGGGACACCAGGCCTCCAGATTCTCGAGATGGGATATATTTTCGCCTATCTGCCTGTAATTGTAAATAGTATTGTATAATGTGGGCTTATCGAGATACCCTTTTCCGTGTATCTGGATATGTCCCATCTGGTTCCTGGTAAACATATCGATCGTATATGAATAGGTGCCCTCCGACCAGCCGATGGAAATCGCCGCCAGGGTGAATCCCCCGAACATCGTTAACGCTGTGAGCAGGGTTCTTCTTTTCTGGCGGAATATATTGCGAAAGGCGATTTTCAGTATAATCATAAGATAAAGTTATTTCAGGGTGATCGAAGATTTCTCAAGCCGAATACATCGGCGCTTATTTTTTTATTAAATTCCGCTTTCATATACCTGATAATGGTCTTATTGCCCTCTTCGTCCTGCGGAAGCATCTCCATTACCGAGGGGATCTTACGATCATCAAATCGTTTGATGTCTTTGTAGTTCATCACCCGCATGAGATTGTCTTTCTCATCGTAATATTTCTGCCATACCGGCAAATAATCCTCCGCCCTCACGGCAATGACAATCTTACCCCAGACAATGGGCTTGCCTTCTTTGGGTATGAATTCGATATAAAAATAACCATCTTCGGCGTTTTCAGGGTTAACAAATTCGTAGTCGTAATCTTCTATCATGGAGGATTCCTTTACCAGGTCGTCATTTGTAAAGTCGGAGCCCATCCAGGAACCCATCATCATAGATGGCGGGATCTTTATCACTTTATTGGTTTTCGGGAGATAGTTCCACATCTCGTTTTCAATACGGAGAGTCCCCATATTCTCTTCCTTCGGCGGGGACGTTATGCGAATGAAGGTTCTGTCCATCCCCTCCGTCCAGACTTTCATACCCAGAGTTCGTTGCCAGTGAGGAGTGACTATTTCCATCTCCAGTTCCGAATAGCTCGATTCGCTTCTATATAGCTCGTCAATCTCCTTAACGACTTCATCGATATCATGATCTTGATATTTTGAGGGATCAGCTGAGGCGAGCGATATTCCCGCAATCACCGACAATAAGACCGAAAAAGATTTCAGATTTTTCACGACCGTCGTTATTCTCCTATCTTATTCAGACATTTACCGGATCCCGGCATGGGATTAGAATCGGCTCCTAGATAATCGGCCGACAAAAATCCAGAGCTTCGATTATATTATATTACGATTGAATAAATAGAAAGATCAATATTTTTTTCGCAATTCGATTGGTATGATCAACTCTACCTTAAAACTGAGTAACGCTCATTGCGCCGGGGCAATGAGCCGGGTAATAAATATTATCATCAATCTTTTCACAGCTTCACTCGAAAATACTACCTTATCAAAGTCAACTTCTGTGATCTCCTCCCCTGGGGCGCTCTCGCTCTGGCGAAATAGATTCCGGATGAGGCTTTATTTCCCAGGGCATCTCGGGCGTCCCATTCTATTTGTCCCTCCTTATTTTGTGTGGTTTTGAATGTTCTTATTTTCTGCCCGATTAAGTTGTATATTTCGATCTCACCTCCCTTCAGGTTCTTATAGGTTATTATAGTTTTGGAATTAAATGGATTTGGATAAGCCCGGAGTATAAAATCCTCCGGTAACTGGTTTCCTTCCCCATCATATATAGCCGATACTTCCTCCCCGCGGCTGTAGTAGATACCCGGCCCGTCCAAACCGCTATCCTGCCTCCAAACCACGTGAACATTTTCATTCACGGCGGCCAAATCGGGATGAAGCGATAATCCGGGATCATCTTCTATTCTTTGTTCAGCACCCCAAGATGTTCCGTTATCTGTACTCACCATATAAAAGATATCCCTTTGAGAATATCGCCAATCCTCCCAGGCAATATGTATCGAATCTCCTTTCCAAGTCGCCCTCGGCATCCGCGCCCAATGTGTAAATGTAAGTTGTTCTTCTTCAGTCCAGCTGTCTCCTGAATCAATGCTGTATCTCACGAAAAGGTCACCGGTGATCAAATTAGGAGAATATTTGCCGTCGGTCCAGATAACTGCAAGTTGGCCGTTTTCATTGATTACTATACAACATTCCTGTGAGCCGATACTGTCGGGGGTGGTGAGTAGGAAATTACTACTCCAGGAATCTCCTTCATTTTCGCTTTTTATATAATAAGTTTCCCAGCTGTCACCAGTTATATACCTCCCCGGCCAGACGACGTGAATGGTATCACCTCGCATGATCATATCGAAATTCCCTGTCTCTTGTGCACGGAAAATCTCGGTTGAAGTTGACCAAGTACTTCCCCAGTTAGTGCTCTTCTTGAGTTCGACTATTATCTCCTGATCCCAATAGCTGTAAATAAAAAACAATTTGGAGTCGGAGATATAAAACGTATGCTTCTGCAACATTTCCCGGTCATTCGGCAAAATATATTCTATTTGATTCCATGTTGAACCGGTGTTCGTGGATAATCTAAATCCATAATTGAGATCGCTACCGGTTCCCCGAATGTCCCCACGCCAAATTGCGGCAACACGGTTATTTTCCAAATGGATAACAGGCATAACGTTATTGGATGTATACGTAGTGTCAGCTAAATGGAAAGGCTGGCTCCACGATTCGCCTCCATTAAGCGACCGTAAATAGTAAGAAGATGTAAACGCCCCCCCCCTCCAATAAACCACATGCAGAGTATCGCCCTTGGCAGCCAT
>CBFCYP010000159.1:0-7111 GCA_965602185.1 uncultured bacterium | reverse complement strand
GCCCGGACTCTTCGAAGGCGTCAAGGGCTTCTTTATATTCGTCACGTTTGAGACGTCTTTTAAGGCTCTCAATCGAATAGGCCTCATAGGCCGGGAAATACTGGCTCATCAGTGATACATAAGTGCCGGTCGAAACCTCATTTGCCAGAAACTCGAATATATCTTTTGAGCCGGATATCTGATTGGGCAAAACCAGGTGACGTATCAAAAGCCCCTGAGTTGCAACTCCCATGCCGTTCAACTGCAGATCCCCCACCTGCCGGAACATCTCATTTATCGCTTTGCGGTTAATCTCCGGGTAATTGTCGGCATCGGAGTAGCATTTGGAGTTGCCGCTGTCGGCATAGCGCATATCGGGCATGTAGATCTCCACTATGCCGTCCAGCATTTTGAGCATCTCCACCTTGTCGTATCCCGATGAATTATAGACAATGGGCAGTTCCAGGCCCTGCCGGTAGGCGATAAGCATCGCCTCCATAAGCTGCGGCACGTAATGGGTGGGAGTGACGAAATTGATATTGTGGGCGCCCCTATCCTGTAAAAGGATCATCCGCTCGGCGACCTCCCCGGCGGTCATGTATTCGCCGTGTTTGAGCTGGCTGATGGGGTAGTTCTGGCAGTAGACGCATTTCAGGTTGCAGCCGGAGAGGAAGATGGTGCCAGAACCGCGCGGCCCGGAGATGGGCGGCTCCTCGCCGTGATGCAGGTTGGCCGACGATACCTTGAGCCGGGCGTCAACCCCGCAGTGGCTGGTCTTGCCCGCCGTGCGGTCGATCCGGCACTCCCGCGGGCAGACGGTGCAGTCCTTGAGAAGCTCCAGCGCCGCCGGCACCCGCTCTTCCAGCAGCGCGATCTTGGATTCGACCGAGAAGCGTTGCATGGGGGGAATATAATATTGATTATGAATATAGTAAAGCCGTAGGCGGGGAGCTTGTCTCCCCGCAACGGGTGTCGGCAGATAAACTGCCGACCTACATTTTCTTGACGCCACAGAAAGGGGGATTTTGAGCGTAGTAACGACCGTAGAACACAACCCATTGGTAATTACGTCGCATTAGTTGGTAGGCCAGACATTCTTGTCTGGCCTTAAAAGATCTCCGATATCGGACAGGCAAGAATGCCTGTCCTACCGGGATTTCTTGTCGTAGGATTACATGTGCCGTCAGATCCCCGTATCTGACGGCCTGCGGCGTCAAGCTACCCGTGGCGTCAGGTGGCCTCACCTGACGCTTTCATGTAAAACTAACGCAGTCGGGTCAGGCGACCCGACTGCACAGCTAATATAATAGGGATTTCAAGCGTAGTAAAGACCGTAGGGCACAACCCATTGGTGATTACACCGCATTAGTTGGTAGGCCAGACATTCCTGTCTGGCCTTAGGAGTTTTCCGATGTAGGACAGGCAGGAATGCCTGTCCTACCGGGGTTTTTTATGTTTACGGCGTAGAATACGGTGAATTTGCGCACCGCCAGATCCCCGTATCTGACGGTGTCCGGCGTCAAGTGCGGGGACTTGACGCCACATTGAATATTGTCATCCCGGACTTGATCCGGGATCCAGAAAGGCGGCCTTTATGGATTCCCGATTAGAGATTTCGGGAATGACATTACGCTGCTATTTCCCTGCCGTAGCGCCTGACCCGTGTGTCGGCTGAAGGGGTCTCAATTGCGGTTCCCAAGCGGCGCTTGGGAACCAGTTTTAAATAACGTTTTATTAGCGATTTTTTCGGCATCCATCTTTTATTTAATCGAGGCGATTAGCTTTGTCATACGATCCTCGATTTCACTAGGCGATGCCTTTCCCCAATAAGGATCGAAAACTCCCTCCGAAATTTCTTTTCTCATAATAAATAATAGCTCGTGGGTTAATTTTAATGATTCTACGAATTGCTTTTTGTTCGGATTTCGAAGCAAATCATATCTTATTTTATTAACCTCCATCAGTTTCATATGGAATTCAGAGGAGGCGAAAAAGGTATATGACATTATTTCCTTATGTAATTGCTCTAATTCCTTTAATTTGTTTATTACGAAATCTTCATTTTTATTTTTCAAACTAATTTCGTTTATTGCTGGCGAAAAACTCTGAAGTAAAATTGCGATATTTTCATAGGCAGCCAGCCTCTTTCTGACAAGTTCTATATGAAATTCTTGCTGCAGATCGGATTTCTTTCTTTTTTTCCCTACAAAATATCGCACCGTTTCAAGGACTGCCGCCACTATTATGGCGGATACAATCGTATTCCAGAATGACATATCATACCTCCTTTTATTTGCTATAAATATAAATAATTTTAAAAATCTTTACAAAATATTAATATCCTACCCCTCCAGCCGATCCGCCACGGCGGCCAGGTCGGTGAGGTTGTTCTTGTAATCCTCGAATAAGGCCTCCAACAGCGCGGTGGCGCCGGACTGCCCCTGGTGCAGACGCCAGACCCGGTCGATGGCGGAGGTGTCGGTTTTGTAGATCTCTATTATCATTCGCAACAGGTCGGAGATATCGTCGGGCGGGGTCTTGTCAGCCATCCAGATCATCCCCCGGCAGGCGGCCAGGGTCGACGCCAGCGACTCGTCCAGCAAGGCCTCGATCTTCTCCCGTTTCCCCTCGGTACGCAAAAACCCGCGCCTCAGGTTGACCACCATGGACTTGAACTCCCGCTCGCACTGGTAGCGCAGATTCTTCCGTTCGATCACGGCGTTCTCCAGGGGATCGGCGCCGTAAAGCAGGATATGCCGCTGTTTCATATCCGAAAACTCAATAGGGAAGGTATCGAGCGACGACGCCACATGGCCTTTTTCGAACATGAGCGGTATGGCCAGCCCCTTGCGGGCGTACTTTTCCCAGATTTCCATTATTATCTCCAGGTCGGACATGACAATATCGTCGAGAATAATCATGGTATTGATATCGGACTTGCCTTCGATGAAGTTCTTCCCCGCCGCCGACCCGAACAGGATGAAGGAGTAAAGTTTATCCTCGAAGGCTTTGACCAGGTCTTCCGTAAAACCGATAATCATCTTCCTGCTTTTGCCCGGCAGGCGCAATAGTTTTTCTTCAAGCTCTTTAGGCACCTTTTATTCCTTTCCGTTCGACTGCGCTCACGATTTCAGCTCTATAATCTTCTTCACAATGACCGGAAACGCCTCCCCGGATTTGGCCCCGATATGCTCATCGCATATAAACGTCAGCTCTGTTGGTTCGATATTGACCTCCACCACGAACGCCCCGTGCTGTTTGGCCGTGGGCGGCAGCGACGCCGCCGGCTGGACTATACCCGATGTCCCCAAGGTGAACAGCAGGTCGCAGGATCGTGACACCGTGAACGCCTTCTCTATAGCTCCGGGCGGAAGCATCTCCCCGAACCAGACCACGTCGGGACGAAGCCGGCCGCCGCATTTGCATCTGGGCGGGAAATCGGCGAACTCCTTATCGTAGTTCATTTCTCCGCAGTCGACACAGAGGTTGCGGTTGATATTGCCGTGCAGCTCCACGAAATCCTCCGAGCCCGCTACCCGGTGGAGGTTGTCGATATTCTGGGTGATGAGATGGAATTCATCGAAGAGTTCGGGCATCTCGGCGATGGCGTAATGTCCCGGATTGGGTTTGATTTTGCCTATGATATCCCGCCTGAACTGGTACCATTCCCACACCAGTTTGGGGTTGGCGTCGAAAGCCTCGAAGGTTGCCAACTCCTCGGCCCGGAACTTCTTCCAGAGACCTTCCTCGCCGCGGAAAGTCGGCACGCCCGATTCCGCCGATACCCCCGCGCCGGTGGAGACCACCACCGATCTGGCGGTTTTCAGCGCCTCGATAAACCTGTCGGAAAAAACGATATCCATCGGAACGAAAGATAGCAGTTTGCGGTTTTCAGGTCAATGGCAAAGAGAAAACAGTTGAAATCCCCCGTATATTGCGGAATAATTAACGGATGTATTCTAGATTAATTCGCTGAAAGGAGAAATCGTGCAAAAACAGTTTTTAATTGTGATCGCCGCGCTGGTTTGTATTACGCTTATTAATTCATCCGCCGCACAACAACCCGACGTCCAGATCGAAACCATCGAGGTTGCCGAAAATATCTACATGCTCAAAGGGGCGGGCGGCAATATCGGTCTGAGCATCGGTGAGGACGGCGTTATCATGATCGACGATCAGTACGCTTCAATGAACGAAAAAATCATGGCGGCTTTGGCAACCATAACCGATAAACCGGTGAAGTTTCTTGTCAATACCCACTGGCACGCGGACCACACCGGCGGCAACGAGTTAATGAGCAAGGCGGGGTCTATTATTATCGCTCATGACAACGTGAGGAAAACGCTCTCGGAAAAACAATTCATCGAGTTCTTCGACAGGCCGGTTGAGCCGCTATCCGAAGCAGGCCTCCCGGTAATAACATTTAACGATGCCATAACCTTTCATTTTAACGGCGAGGAGATTTTCGTTTACCATGTGGAACCGGCGCATACCGACGGCGACGTTATAGTATATTTCAAAAACGCCAATGTCGTGCACGCGGCAGATATCGTTTTCGCCGGCATGTATCCCTTCATCGATCATGAGCGCGACGGTTCCGCCGAGGGAATGATTCGGGCCGTGGGTCATCTGCTCGAAACCATCGACGACAGCACCAAGGTCATCCCCGGCCACGGCGATCTTTGCGGGAAAAAGTACCTTAAAGAATATCATCACATGCTTTCGACTATTACCGGCCGGGTAAAGGCGATGATGGGCGAGGGCAAAAGCCTGGATGAGATAACAGCTACGAAACCGACAGCCGAGTTTGATGAGAAATATAAAGGATTCATCAACGGCGACGGTTTTGTGGGGCTGGTGTATAAGAGTTTGAAATAACGGATATGCTATTTATGGTTCGGGAATCGAAGTTCCCTTTTGCTTTTATGGAACCATCTGTCCAGGTATTTCATATAATCTTAGAAGCTGTATCGTCCGGCGATGATTGAAACCGCTTGAAATTCACTAAATCCGCACTTAAAATAAAAGGGGTAAAATATGACAGCTCGGATTGTCGCGATAATACTGATATTCGCCGCCTCCACGGTGGGCTGGGTAATCCTGGGAGGGATAACGGAATTTCGCACCGCCACCCAGGACAGGAGCCTCAAAGAGGCCGTCGGCCAGTTGTGGGGAACAGCCCACAGGCAGGAGGCGCCGAATATCTATTATATTCGCAAGGAGAAACAGGAAATTGCCAGCGAGGAAGGCGAACCGCCCAAGTATGAGACCATAATCATGCATGTTAAAGCCCCCGAGGCCCTGGTTAAAAGTGATATCGACGTTTCCCTGAACCTGGAGCATCGCAAAAAGGGGCTTTTGTGGTATTCCACCTACGAAGTTGATTTCGCCGCCGAATACCTGGTGAAAAACAACAGCCCCGAGAAGCGGAATTATAAGTTCAATTATTCGTTTCCCTCGCCGGACGGCATCTATGATAACTTCGTACTGGAGATCGGCGGCGAGAAAATCGACACCCTGTCGCCCATAGCCGGGAAACTGGAGGCCGGGATAGAACTGGAGCCCGGCCAGACACAAAAGGTGAGCATAGGCTATTCCTCCCGGGGGATGGATCAATGGTGGTATGTTTTGGGTGAGGACGTCTCGCAGGTGAAAAACCTCGATTTGACCGTCCACACCGACTTTCACGATATCGATTTTCCCGAAAGCGGCATCTCCCCCACCTCGAAAAAGGAGACCGCCCAAGGCTGGGATCTGAACTGGAATTATGAAAATCTCATATCGGGAATCCAGATCGGCGTGGAGATGCCCCGGAAGATGAACCCGGGGCCGTTTGTGAGCCGGGTCAGTTTCTTCGCGCCGGTGTCGCTGTTTTTCTTCTTCTTCCTGGTTTTCATAATCACCCTGGTGAAGAGAATCAGGATTCATCCCATGAATTATTTCTTCCTGGCGGCGTCGTTTTTCAGTTTTCACCTGTTGATGGCCTACCTGGTTGACCACATAAACCTGGCGGCCGCCTTCATAATCTGCTCTGCGGTATCCATGGCCCTGGTGATATCGTACATGAGGCTGGTAATCGGGATCAAGTTCGCGCTTATTGAAATAGGCATATCGCAATTTATATACCTGGTTCTGTTCTCCGCCGCCTTTTTCCTGGAGGGTATCACCGGGCTGTCCATCACCATTCTCTCCATCCTGACCCTGTTCGTCCTGATGCAGTTCACCGGCCGATTGAACTGGGAAGAGCTGATAGCTGAGGCCAAGGCAAAGAAAACGTAGGCATTCTTAAGAATAAAGTGATTATGGCTTGTAGGGGTTTGATTAATCAAACCCCTACGTTTGTAATCTTTTGTGTTTCGGGAACTACGATTCCCGAAACACAAAGCTGCAGGAATCATAGCATGGCCGTAGGTCAGGTCTCCCCGAGACCTGACATCATTGTGTCAAATCCCGGGGGGATTTGACCTACGGCTACGCCCCGCAGGAAATTCTGGATTGAAATTGGAAATTTATTTGTTATCTTAAATGCAGCGAAGTTTGATTAGGCAACCGAGGGAAAATGCATAGATACCTTCCTTTTTTCTGCGAGTCATAGCCCCGCTACGCGGGATCCGGAGACTTGCTATGACCGCAGATCGCGGTTAGTGCGAGTAGTGACGCGCGGTTGCGTAATAAATATACCGATTAGGAGGATTTTACAATGAAATACGGAGTATTTTTTAGGCACCTCTTATGGTTAGGTACCATAATTGTCCTTTTTGCCACTTTGGCATTTGGTCAGGCCGCCGATTTAAAAGTCCGCTTCGAATCTGAGTATAACGCTTGGAAAATAGTTGTTGAGGGAAATAATATTTCCCCTAGTATGGCAATTGCAAATGATCATCTATATGAAATCGTTAAAATGGGCGTGCCTGTCTTACCACTAATAGTGGAAAAAATGGAAAGAAAGGAATTCTATCAAGACTTTCAGCTTGAGTTAGCGTTCTATTTGATAACAAGGAAAATATTTGAAACAGAAGATTGGCCCCAAGGAAAGCGTGGAGATGCCTTTACCAAGGCGGCGATGTTCATTGATTGGTGGCATAACGGCCTAAAAGATACCCAGAATTCTTTTAACCGGTATTATCAGGAA
>CBFCYP010000158.1:0-7130 GCA_965602185.1 uncultured bacterium | reverse complement strand
TTCCGCAGAATTAAACGCTTAATCGCCTCGACTGGAAAGCCGAGGCTATTATTTTGTTATTTATTTAATACCCCCCTTAATAGCCGACACTTTCCAGTGTCGGATAACGGAAGGGGGGGCATATCTATTACAGGGTATTGATTTTATCTTGGGCTGCCTTAAGGTGCTTTAATATCTCCGGGAATCTGTTCAGTCCGCAAAAGCCTATAGCATCGGATTGCCAATCATTAAGTTGAATAAAGGCGGTCTGTTCTAATCCTTCTTGATAAAACCCTATTTTTATTTTATTGTTGGTTTCAAAGAACAATTCGGCATATTCTATACTATGGGTTTTCATTTCGTCGTATTTTTGAATGAGTTGTTCAATTGCGGTTGAGAAATCGGCTATAGCATCGAAATCTAGATAAGCAGAGATAGAGCTTCTATTGTGAACATCTTTGAGCTTAAAAAGCTCTAAAGAAATTCCGGATATTTTCGAACCATCGTCGATATTTTTAATATTGACTACCTTTAATCTTAGCTCAGAATTATCTTTGAAACCAACTTCGCCTATTTTGAATACATACTTTTCGAACAAAGTTCCTTGCAAAGATAGGAAGTTTTCAAGCTCGGTTTTCGGAGTATCGATATCCCGCATTTCTTGGGCCATAATTGAACTTGAAAAGACCAAAATGAACATCATTAAATAGCGCATTAAATCCTCCTTAATTCAGATTACATTATTAACTGTGGCGTCAGGTCGCCTGACCTGACACCTGCTAATATAAATGTATCGGCTAAGTCGGGCGACCCGGCCGTAGGAAAATTATTTTTTTATCAATTTAGCAAAATCCTCCTTTTATATTATAGTACTACATGAGCAACCATCACCCGATTTTGCGATATGTCCTTTTCGAAAAAATATTTCCTCATAATCCAAGCTGAATTTGGCCCAACTCCATTTTGTCAGGATCATTATGGCAAATTCGTCAACTTTTTCAAATTTAATTTTCCCAGGTTTCACCTTATTTTTCACCAATGGTTCAGACGCGAAAGAAAAGAGTTTAATAAAATATTTTGAATTGCTATCAAAAACAAGAGCCGAAATTTCTAAAGCGTCTGCTGTTGACGCTCCACTATTACTAATATTTAGAACTACTTCCAATGAGTCTTTAGATAAGAAACAGTCGGTTCCTAACAATGAAATAATGGGTTTATTCATTTCAAAAAATTCATCGCGTTCTTGTAATGTCTTGCTATGTTCAAGGAATAACGCAGATTGAGTTAATTCATTGGCTTTCTGTTGAATCTCCAACTGTCTTATAGTTAAAATTAATGACGAATCGACGCGTCCAATAGCCATTTCCTGAAGTTTATTTTGTTCATGTGAAATAACCAAAGAGGAATCAATTCTCTCAAGGGATTCTCTTTGCAATACTAGACCTTCACCGGTTTGAATATATGAACAAACTAGCACCCATGTAGCCGCGACAGTTGCACACATCGCTAATAAAGTTATAGTATTCGAAATTGAAATTCGCGTTTTCCAAGCTAATTTACTTCCGCAGTGAAAACAGATACTGGCATCTCTTGGTATTTCTTTATGGCAATATTTACAGATTTTTATATCAGACTCGTTGCCTTTTTTATCATTGCTGTTTACAATCATTTGTAATTTTTTCCTCAGATATTAATTTTTTTTATTTATCATAACGTTTTGTTCTTTCAAAATCCTCTTTATAGGCTTCAGCGGACTGATTATTTTCTTCGGCCATCAATTCTCCTGATAATCATCCGTGGCTATTCTAAATCCTGCGTACATAGGTGTCATTTCATATCTGGCTTTACGCTATATTTAAGCCAAAAGTTAAAATATGTTTAATGGATACGCAAGTCATTTATTATACATTTTATGGTTTTTTTTGTATTCCTCCATCCGCAACCCTTTCCGCGAAAAACCGTAATCTATACTAAACCGACAGGAGCGGCGATTATGGAATGGCATAAGGACAATTTTCTGGTAACCGACGATAAAAAAATCATCGATATCGATTACCTGTGTCGTCAGGTCGCCTGATCTATCGCCGTCCAACTACAATATGGCGATCGGGTCATGCGGCCGCATCAGGAAAAATTCCTGTCAATAATTCAGATAATTATTGCCAACATCGGCAAGATTCGCTTAATTCAGCATTAGTGTAAACTGGAAATTATATCCTCAAATCAAAAACACCGGAGTACAGTTATGTCTCAAGATAAAGCGTTAACTGAAAAGAAGCTCACCGCCCTATGGAAAAATAAATTCGTCAAGGAAATCGATACCAAAGGGAAGAGGATCGTATTGTTCAGCGATATGCACCTCGGAGATGGGGGAAAGGCCGACGATTTCCGGCATAATCACAGGGCTTTCTTACGCGCATTGGATTATTACCTGGGCGAAAAATATACGGTAATTCTGTTGGGCGATATCGAGGAGTTCTGGCAGTTCGATCTTGAACAAATCGTTAAGAAGTATGATTCCACGGTCTATAAGAAATTTCGTAAATTTAAAGAGGCCCTCTTCTATCGGGTTTTCGGCAATCACGATTCCGAATGGGGCGCCCCCGATGATCCGGCAAGGGAATTCTCACAGGGTTCCGGAGTCGCGTCGCAGGCGCTGAAATTAAGGGATAAAGACGGCAAGGCCCGGCTCTTGCTTATCCATGGCCATCAGGGAAGCAAAGAATCGGATAAAAACAGTTGGCTGAGCCGCGTCTTTGTGAGATTATATAAAAAGATCGAACCCGTCATTAAGATAGATCGTCACGCCTCGGCCACAAAGTCCCAGATTGCCAAAGACTATGAGCGGATTATGTATTCCTGGGCTAAAAATGCGAAGGTTATTTTAATTTGCGGACATTCGCATCGGGCGATTTTCGCCTCAAAAACCTATTTGGATAAACTCGAAAAGGAAATTGAGAAGATACAAAAAGAAATTCTCGATAAACGTTTCGATAAAAACTTCGTGAAAAAGAGGGTTAGAAATCTCGAGAAACTATTGGCTGAGAAAAGGGACGAAGAGCTAAAAAACAGGAAAATAGCTCCTTTTGAAAAGGGAGGCCGCGCCCTGCCGTGCTATTTCAATACCGGATGCGCATTGTATTCCACCGGGATTACAGCGATTGAAATCGATAATGATGAAATCAGGCTGGTCAAATGGAGCAGAAAGGATAAAAATAAACAGCCGCGGGAAGTTTTCGATAAAGGCTCTTTAAGTGAATTAATCAAAGAGGTTATTTAAACGGGCCAAAAAGCTAATATCGGCATTTATTATTATAGCGTCAGGTGGCTAAACCAGGCCGTACATTGGTCCACATCCCGGCAATTGGCCTTATTATATACATGTCATTCGCAACCCTTTCCCCGAAAAACCGTAATCTATATTAAACCGACGGGAGCGACGTTTATGGAATGGCATAAGGACAATTTTCTGGTAACCGACGACAAGAAAGTCATCGATATCGATTTCGTCACCGCCGAGCTGAACAAAACCTACTGGGCGGAGGGGAGATCGCGGGAGACGGTGGAGGAATCCTTAAAACATTCCGTAATGTTTTCCATGCTCGACGGTGACAGGATAATCGGTTTCGCGCGGGTTGTTACCGATTACTCGACTTTCGCCTGGCTTTGCGACGTTTATGTCCATCCTGACTACCGGGGTAACGGCCTGGGGGTGTGGCTCATGGAGTGCGTTTACAGCCATCCGTCCACCGACGTCTGGCTGAATCTTCTTGCCACTAAAGACGCCCACGGGCTCTATGAGAAATTCGATTTTAATCGCGGGGATTGTATGGCAAAAACAGATAAAAGCAAACAATTGAAAGAGAACGGTGAAATAGAAAAAGAGGGATAATGTAATGACATTCGTAGACCTTAATAATTTGAAAGAATACGAACTGGCCAAAGGTGTAAGAGCGCGTATTATTAATGCTAAATTCATGAGCATATCATACGTTACACTCGATGCCGGAGTAGAAATGCCGGAGCACAAACATGTCAACGAACAGGTGGTCAACGTTATCGAGGGCGAGCTTGAACTCACCGTAAACGGCGAACCGCGGGTTCTGAAGCCGGGCGTGGTGGAGGTTTTGCCGCCCAACGTACCGCATGGCGCGACGGCGCTAACCGATTGCCGCGTAATCGATGTTTTCCATCCGGTGCGGGAGGACTGGGTGGCAATGATGAAATTATCGGGAGAATAAAAGGAGATTATTATGACGTTTGTTAATCTTGACGATTTGAAGGAATTCGAGATATCGAAGGGTATCAGGGCGCGGGTGGTTAATTCCGATTCCATGAGCATAGCCCATGTGACCCTGGATGCCGGCGCCATATTACCGGATCACAGCCATGTTAATGAGCAGGTAGTGAACGTTATCGAAGGCGAGCTTGAACTCACCGTAAACGGCGAACCGCGGATTTTAAAGCCGGGAGTGGTGGAGGTTTTGCCGCCCAATATTCCGCACGGCGGCCGGGCCCTCACGTACTGCCGGGTAATCGACGCCTTTCAGCCGATTCGAGAGGACTGGCTGGCCAAAATGGGCTGAGATGGGGATTTTGGGGGATCCGACCCATAAAAATAGCGAAATTCGGCGATTTTTAATATCAAAAACACTTGACTTTTCCACAAAAATACAGATATTATAATAAAGTATTTCCAATACTTTTTGAGAGAGAAGATGTACTGGATTTTTTTGTTTTGAGGTGAAAAATGCATAAGGCTATCATGTTATTTGTTTTTGCTTGCGCTTTTATATTTGCGGCGGCAGCAAACGTTAACGCTCAGTTTAACCTTGTTTCGGTGGAGCAACTCAATTTCGATACCCTCGGCACCGTCCAGAACGGGGCGAATATCCTCTACACCGAGCAGGGGGATATCGTGGTCGCCTGGGGTGACGTCCAGGAAGTAAATCCCTTTTTTAACATTTTCATGACTTTTTCCACCGACCACGGACAGTCTTTTTGCGATGCGATCAAGGTTAATGATAATATCGGATACGTTTTGACCGGGGGAGAGGGAGTTATCGGAATAGCTGAAAACAGCTCGGGCTACCAGGTTTTCTGCTGGACCGATTTACGCCACGGAACCAGCAATATGGATATTTACGGCCGGATTCGCGGTTATAACGGGACGTTTTCACCGGTTTTCCGTATTAACGACGACCAAACCTTTTTCCATCAATATCTTCCGCGGATAATCCGGGTTGGAAACAGCGATACTCTCATAGCGGCCTGGCAGGACGGCAGGCTCTGTCAACAGGGCTGTCTATCGGTATTCGCCTCCATGTCTACCGACGGCGGGCAAAACTGGGGAGCCAATATCAGGGCCTCCGTTCAGCCCCTGGGCGTCCAAGTTAGCAGCAGATGTATCCCTTCCGTGGCTCTCGGTAACGACGGGCGGGTCATGGTCGCTTTTCGCAATAACGTGGATTATTATCGGGAGATTTACAGCGCTCATTCCAACAGTGATTTCACCTCCTTCGATCCGCCCGTACAGGTGGATTCCAGCAACTGGTGGCTTCCCGAATGCCCCGCGACGAGCCCGGCTATAATTCAGCATTCGTCGGGTGACTGGGTCTGCGCCTATGCCAACGGTCGAACCGGAACCTATAAAATCTATACCGCCCGATCCGCCGATAACGGCGCCAGTTTCGGCGACGAAACGCTGGTGGGCGGCGATCAATTGCAGAACTATCCAAAACTCGTGGAGATAAATTACGGATGGCTTCTGCTTGTATTTCAGGAGAGACTCCCCAACCAGGATAATACACGTATAGCGGGCTCTATTTCCTACGACGCGGGCATGACCTGGGGACCGCTTTTCGAGATCTCCGATGACGTAATCTCGGAAAAATCCAATGTCCAGCTTGCTTACGACGGTATCAATAATCTCTACGCCGTCTGGGTGGATCACCGCAACGGCAACAAAGATATTTTCTTCGCCATACTCGAAGCGCAAGCAACATTGGTTGAAGAGGAGTCCGATCTGCCCGAGTCTATTTCAATACTAAGGGCTTATCCCAATCCCTTCAACGCCGCATGCAAAATAACCGTCTCCGATCCTGCCATTGATCACGTAGATATCTACAATATCACCGGCAGGTTGGTAAAGCGGCTGGAGTTGAATGGGGGAGAAGCGGTATGGGATGCCTCCGCGTATACCTCCGGTATCTATTTCGCGCGGGTGGAAAAAGATTCTTATTCTAAGAATATTAAAATGGTTTTGATAAAATAATCTGCAGGGGCATACTATGGTATGCCCCTGATACCTATTATTCTATTTCTCGGCTTTTAAACCAGGGAATAGATAATTATATTTGGATCAGAAACTGCATTTCCATTTAAGGCGTTTATAGGCCCTATGCGATCGAATATTGACATATTCGGTCTATTTTATTAGTATTGGCTTCCAATATCATACTGACCGATACGCAGGAGGAATGATTGAGCGATTCGGAAAACTGTAAAGAATTTCAAGGCAAAGCCGCGCTGGTTACCGGCGGCACCAAAGGTATAGGTAAAAACATCGCCTTAAAGTTCGCCGGAGTGGAGCTAATGTGATCGCTTTTCTCTGTTCGGATAAAGCTAAATGGATTACGGGGCAGGTGGTGGTAGTAGATGGGGGATATACACTCGGGTAAGATCGATTTAAAGGATATTCTTAAAAGATATCTTTCTTTCAAAGGCGCGCTAAGAGCCATACTTGCTGTCGCAGTATTGCTGGCTGCCCTGATGGCGTTAAATAGCATCGTTCTCCCTTTATTGGGCTATAAGTTTCGTTATGATTCCGGGCGATTCAAAGTTGCGGAATATGCCCGGTATTCAGAGGACGAATCACAAATCCTCAATATTCTTATAAAAGATACCATAGTATTAAAAGAGATTCCGCAGTTTCAATGCCTGAAAGCTAAAACCGGACTGGAAAATGATAGACTAAAGCGATATCTCCGTTCGCTGGCCGACAAAGGCGATATTGTGTTAAACGACAGCGGTTTTATCGTGGACGCGTACCCGTGGACGTCGCGCGAAACCGGTATTCTAGTGTATACGGATAAGAATGATCGATTAACGGCAGGCCCGATTAATGCATCCGGAGCCCTATATGCGATGTC
>CBFCYP010000157.1:0-7166 GCA_965602185.1 uncultured bacterium | reverse complement strand
CGGGGAGGGCGCCCTGGAGAATCCCATAGAACTGACTTTCGATGATTACGGCAACGCCGACATTGTAATTGCGGTTACCTCAACCGATGATAATACAGATCTGCTTCCCGATAAATCCGCGCTAAGCCAGAATTACCCGAATCCGTTTAACGCTCACACTACAATATCATTCAATCTGCCATCGACCGAAAATGTGGAACTTTCTATTTACAATGTCGTCGGGCAGAAAATCATTACCCTGCAAAATGGCCGGATGAATGCCGGAGAACACAGCATCATCTGGGACGGCCGTAGCGATAACGGCAGTGAAGTCGCCTCCGGTATCTATTTCTACCGTCTCTCGGCGGGAGATCAAACTGAAACCAGGCGAATGACCTTCCTGAAGTAGACTTCGTTCATTTTTAAAAAAGCCCCGGATTGCCGGGGCTTTTTTTTAATATCGAATTGGAAGTTAAAAAAACCGCAACATTTTGCATAATAAATCGGTAAAAACAATATCATATACTAATTATCGTTTGACAAGGCATCGCAAGGCCATGTATTTTAAGCAATTACGATGCCGGCGTTAAAATGGCAATTTGCAATGTAAAATGGTCTGGACTTTGCTTTTAAACAATGTGAAAGTATGAGCGTAATTTAACTTTAAAAGGTTTGAGCAGGAAGATAGTTGTTAAGTTTTTATAAAATAATAATTAATAGAACATTTTCAGGGAAAAAGATGTTAAATCAAAAAGAGGCGGAAAGGAGGCAAGATTCTAAATACTTTTCCAATACTTAACCAAATTAATTCAAAAGGAGTTTCAATGAAAAACTTACTTGTGATCGGCATGGCATTAATGTTTTTAAGCGCTTCAGCTTTAGCAACCGATGCCAACTTCAGTTATGACAACATTAAAACGCCGATGGCGGGAATTCCGAATGTTCCTGATCCAAACGTGATATTGCAGGGGGGCGATAATATTAACGACGCTACCGTGATCGATGCCCTTCCATATAATACCACGGGCACAACCTCTGGTTACACAAACGATTACGATGAAATATGCCCGTATAGCGGTTCTACGGCGCCTGATGTTGTTTATTCTTACTCGCCTTCGGCGGATATTCTGGTTGATATCAGCTTGTGCGGTAATTCCCAATACGACACGAAACTTTACGTTTATCAAAACTCAGCCGGAAACCTCGTAGAATGTATTGACGACAACTGTCCCGGTTATCAATCCGAGCTTCTGGGGCTTGCGCTTACTGGCGGCAACACCTATTATATCGTGGTTGACGGCTATGGTACAGAATTCGGCGACTACACATTTGACATGATGGAAGTTCAGGCTCCTCCTCCACCTCCCAATTGTGATGGATCCTTATATGGACAGGTAGTACATGGTCCAGCGGACCCCTGGTCCGCGGGCACATCGGACGCCGGGACTCCCGGATCCTATCTGGTTTACGACAACTTCTCCTCGGGCGGCTTAATCGGCGGTGTCAAGTTCTGGGGTCTGGATATGATGTACAATAACGGCTGGTTTGAATGCTTTGAGCCTTCCGCGACCTTTGAAATCAATTTCTATGAAGATTTAAACGGGCAGCCGGGTACCATGATGGAATCATTTATCGCGACCTGCCAGACGTTACCGACCGGCATCATGTACAACAATGATTTCGAGCTTAACGAGTATTACGCCACTTTTGACCCGCCATTTGTCATGAATAACGGCTGGATTTCCATTCAGGGAATAAGTGACCCGCAGAACTGCTGGTTTTTATGGATGTCCGGAACCGGCGGCGACGGGCGACGCTATCAGTGGCTTGGAAATCAGCTTGAACTACAGTTTTTCGATCAGGGATACTGCCTTTATACCGAAAACACATCTTCCGTCGATGAAACCGCCGATCTCCTTCCCACCGAAATAGACATGCTTTCCGCCTACCCGAATCCTTTCAACGCCAAAACCACCATCGCGTTTTCGTTGAAAGACGCCGGCCAAGTCAAAATCGCGATTCACGATCTTCTCGGTCGCCGCGTTGACCAAATCGACATGGGATATCTTTCCAATAGTACCATTCACAGTGTCAGCTACGACGCCAACAGCCTGGCAACGGGAGTCTACTACTATAGCCTGATGGTCGACGGAGCTAAGAAAGCCACCAGCAAATTCAGCTTGCTGAAATAATTGTTTCGTTATTGACAAAAAAAAACGCCGCCTTGTGGCGGCGTTTTTTTTGCTTTTTAGTATTTTTTAGAAGTTATACGGTCTTTACAAGAAGGTCTCTTTCGACTTCCGTCTTATTTTCAAACAGGTGGTCGAGCTTTCCCGATTCGTACGCTCTCACGCAGGCGTTCACAACTTCCGGATGGAATTGAGAGCCCGAATTCTGTTTTATTTCCTCTATAGCCTCCGATAAGGATCTTCCTCCCCTGTAAGGCCTGTCGGATGTGATGGCGTCCAGAGTATCCACAACGGCCAGCAACCGGCCGGGGAACGGAATATCATCGCCCTTTAATCCTCGCGGATATCCGGTTCCGTCATGGCGTTCGTGGTGATAAAGTATATAAGGAATAGCCTGCTTCAGAAACGGTATCGATTCAACCATATGAGCGCCGGTTTCCGGATGTTTTTTCATAATCTCAAACTCCTCCGGCGAAAGCGGCCCGGGTTTGTTGAGGATGGAATCGGGGACGCCGATTTTTCCTATATCATGAAGCAATCCGCCCATTTTCAAATCACCGAGCTGTTTCTCTCCCCACCTCAATTCCTTCGCCAGGATTTCCGAAAGATGAAACACTCTTTCAGTATGACCGCGGGTGTATTCATCGCGCGCTTCTATGGCGTTCGCCAGAACCTGAACGGTGGCGATATAGGACTCTTTTAGATCATCATATAAAGTGGAATTTTCAATCGCGCCCGCCGCTTTTGAAGCCAGCAAACCGAGCCCGGTCAATTGACCCTGCGTGAAATAATGCGCGTTTTTGATTCTTACCACCACCAGCGCTCCCAGTACTTTTCCTTTGGCCATCAAGGGCTGGCAGATGGACGATCTTATGCTTTCCTCACCGGAGGCGAAATCAGGATCACGCTCGTTGTATAAAGACGGTTCTCTTCTATCAATTACTTTCATCGATACGAAAAAGCAATGTTCACAGGCGGCGTTTTTTATCGAATCGTCGGTGTTGTCAACGGACGCTTTCAGCTCTATTCTTCCGTCTGATTCATGAAAGAAATATATGGACGCTTTATCGGCTTCGAATTCTTCTATGGCGGTATCCAGGATTAATTTTAGAAGCTGATCCAGTTCGATTGCCATGCCCATGGCCTCGGATACCCGGTAAAACGACATCATTTCTTTAAGGTGGATATTTTCTCTTTCCAGTTTGATAATCTCCCTGGCCTTGTTCAGGGTCATTCTCAATGTTTCCAGGCCGAACGGTTTTGCGAGGTAGTCGCAGGCCCCCTGTTTTATCAGTTTTATGGCGTTCTGGATTGTCGGTCGCCCGGTCATGAATATGGTAAGGCTATCAGGATGAATCTTTTTCGCTTCCTCCAGAATATCCGCGCCGGAACCGTCACCGAGCAATAGATCCGTTAAGACGATATTTATATTTTCTCTATGAAGAATACTTCTAGCCTCTTCTACGGAGTACGCGGGAAACAACCTGTAGTTTTCGCCCTCGAGCATTTCCTGAATGACCGATAAGACTTCGGATTCATCATCCACTATAAGTACGCTTGTTGGTTCTTCAATCGTCTCATTCATTTTTTCGAATTTCTCCAAGACAGCCACCTTTCCTTACGCATATATTATCGGCTTTCCGGAAAGTCGCAGAATCGAAATTAATATCCATTGAAAAAATGAACGGTTCGGAAGTGCGTTTTTAAACAATGAAAATGTAAATTAATATTCCGGTTTATCTTAGTGAAAAATCATGGAGATACTATATTATTTATTTCAGAATTAAACGAAAACCGCTAACCGTTTTTATTCCTGTATAATGCCAGTTGACGGTGCGCCATATATGAACTTCTCACAAGCGGACCCGCCTCTATATATTTCATGCCCAGCGCTTCGCCCTCTTCCTTAAAGAATTTGAATTCATCCGGAGTGTAATATTTTTCTACAGGAAGATGCCACTTCGAAGGACGTAGATATTGACCGACGGTCATTATCTGACAGCCGTGATGGGTGGCGTCCTTGATAACCTCCAGAACCTCATCCGACGTCTCGCCCAGTCCCACCATTATCCCCGATTTAACGATAATGTCGTTTCGGAGGCTGGCTGTCAATTTCAAGATGTTTAAAGTTCGATCATAATCGGCCCCGGGCCTGACGCGATTATAGAGCCGGGGCACTGTTTCAATATTGTGCGCCAGGACGTCGGGATCGGAATCGAGAATTATTTTCAGCGCGTTAATATTTCCCATAAGGTCCGGAATCAATAATTCCACGCCGCATGATGGAATCATGGATTTAATCGATCTGGTAGTCTCGGCAAAAACGGCCGCCCCACCGTCCGAGAGATCGTCACGCGTAACCGATGTTATGACGGCGAATCTCATTTTGAGTTTTTCGCAGGCCTCGGCGACGCGGGCCGGTTCGTCAAAATCAAAACCGGCGGGTTTGCCCTTTTTAACGTTACAGAAACGGCAGCCCCGGGTGCAGGTATCGCCCAGAATTATAAAGGTGGCGGTACGCGCCGAATAACATTCCCCGATATTGGGGCAGGTTGCCTCCTGGCAGACCGTGTGCAAACCCATTTCGCTTACCAGATCCTTAACCTCGCGATAGACCCCGTCGAATTGCGGCCTGATCTTAAGCCAGGCAGGTTTGCTCAAACTCTTTTTATCTGCAATGCCCATTTGCGGAAAATTTAATCGTCCCAGGCTTCGATGTATTTATCGGCCGCTACGGCGGCGGTGGTGCCATCGCCGACAGCGTTGGTGATCTGCTTGCAGAGCTGCTTGCGCACATCGCCGATCGCCCAGATACCCTTGATACTGGTTTCCATATGCTGATTGGTGATGATATAACCGATTTCATCTTTCTCGATTTCTTCTCTGAACATATTGGAATTGGGAACGAATCCGATAAACGGGAAGACGGCGCCCACGGCAAGATCTTTAATGTCGCCCGTTTTTACATTTTTGACTGTTACCGATTCGACCTTATTGCTGCCGTTGATTTTCTCGACCACGCTGTCCCATATAAACTCGATTTTATCGTTCTTGAAAGCCCTTTCCTGAATGATCTTGCTGGCGCGCAGCTGATCCCTGCGGTGAATAATATAAACCTTCGATCCGAATTTCGTTAGAAAGGCGCCTTCCTCAACCGCAACGTCTCCCCCGCCGGCAACCGCTATCTCCTGGCCTTTGAAAAAGGCGCCATCGCAGATCGCGCAATAAGAAACTCCCTTATTGGCCAATTCCTCCTCCCCCGGCACGCCCAGCTTGCGCGGGTTACCGCCGGTGGCGACGATCACGGCTTTGGCCCTGTATTCGTCCTCATCGCCTCGCACGATTTTATAACGACCATCGGAATATATTTCCACCACGTTATCGTTGACCACTTCCAGACCGAATTTTTTGGCGTGCTGCTCGAATTTCCGGGCCAGTTCCGGCCCGCTGATCATCTCGAAGCCGGGGTAATCCTCGACATATTCGGTGTTCTGAATCTCCCCGCCGGGAAGATATTTTTCTATACAGGCCGTTTTCCTGTTAGCCCTCGCTCCGTAAAGCCCGGCGCAGAGCCCGCCCGGGCCGGCGCCCACTATTGCAATATCCCATTCCTGCATATTTACACCCTCCTAAAAATCTATTCCTTTTTTGGCCTTTATTCCCTTTTGAAAAGGATGCTTGATTTCCCGCATCTCGGTGACCAGGTCGGCCCGCTCGATAATCTCCTCCCCGGCGTTGCGGCCGGTCAATACCAGGTCCAGCGATTCCGGTTTATTATCTATCAGGCTTAAAACCTCATCGACATTTATCAAGTTCAAATTTATGGCCACGTTTATCTCGTCGAGAATTACGATGTCATATTTGCCGCTATGGATTTTTTCGTTAGCGAAAGTCAACGCCTCGCCGGCCGCCTTGATATGCTCTGATTTGTCCAGTTTGTCGTCGATTATACCTACGAAACCGAGACCCTTCTGATATAGCTCGACGTTGGGTGCCAGTTTCTTGATCCCGTCGAGTTCGCCGTATTTCCAGCTCCCCTTTATAAACTGGATTATGCAGACCTTTTCATCGTAGCCGACGGCGCGGACGCATAACCCGAGTGACGCGGTCGTCTTGCCTTTACCGTCGCCGGTGTAGACTATCACCAGCCCTTTTTCGTTTTCCTTTTCCACCAGATCTCCGGTTTCATTAGATCGGTTTCCCGGCATTATTCAACGACTTATTATAATCAACGGTTCCACGATATTCAAGGGTTTAGAATGTTAGCGAATATTGCTATATTTTTCGTCAATCGAAGGATAAAATAATCACGCCGCTTTCTTTTCCCCGCGTTTAACAATTACAAAAGCTATAAGCGACGCCACGAAGAAAACCAGAAGCGCCCAGGCCAAACCTCCGAGTGCGCTGATAATCGTGCGGTAAATCTCCAATCCCCAGAACTCCGCCGTCAATACCGGCCGGATCATATCCTCGCGTTCAGGCGCGATAAACCTCTCAAGTTTCCAGACGTTTACCCCGGAGGCGATCCCAACCACGAACAGGGCAAACGTCAGGAATTTACGCCACGCGGCCGAAATCTCCTCCCCGATAATTCGGGCGAAAATAGAATCGATCGGTTTTTTGAAAGAAAATATTACCAGAAGCGAGACAATAATCGCGATAGCCAGCGTTACAATTAATAGCAGTAAAAATTCCATTGTATTCCTCCTTTTAATAAAATTGGCGCTATATTCTACTGTTTCCGTATGAACGTTGCCAAGCATTTAATTCACAACAAACTCCTAATTGCTTTTTTTCTAATTGCTATTATAGAGAATTTCCTTGCCTCCCCGGTTCGTCGCCCCTATATTTCTAATGCCGATACACATGCGCACCTATGATAGGCAATTATATTTCAAGGGGTCTGGCAATGAGAAAACTGATATTTATCGCGGCGGTATTATTGTGTTTATCATCGATTGCCGCCTCGCAGGATCCGGGATACGACTGCATTTACGG
>CBFCYP010000156.1:0-7193 GCA_965602185.1 uncultured bacterium | reverse complement strand
GACGCTCAAATTTATCAAGGATGCCCCTGTTAAGCTGGCCGCCAAATCGAGCGATCCGGAAATTATCGAAATCGGCGAGGGCACGGGCGACGATCCCGGGAAGGAGTTCATCTTCCCATTATCCGTAAAGCCGGGCAAGACCGACCTGTACTTATATTACAGGGTCGTTTGCTGTACAAAAGGGCTTGACGCCGTCTGTTTCTTTAAGAAAGCTAAACTCAAAATACCGGTGACCGTCGGTGATTATAAAGACGAAGTTCTCAACATCCGCCGCGAAATTGAGAATTAAAAACAACGTAGTTGACAACAACGCATGGAGTTAAAACAATTTATTAAAAATGAAGCCTCAAGACTTGGCTTCAATAAGATCGGTATTGCCCGGGCCGAGTACGATCCCATCCATCATAACAAATTCAATAAATGGCTGAAAAACGAATACCATGCCGGAATGAGTTATCTCGAAAGAGAAACGCGCCAACGGTTCGACCCCAGAATTCACCTTCCCGATGCCTTATCCGTAATTGTATGCAGCCATAATTATTACACTGATCCGACCAACGATCCTGAATCCGGCTATGTTTCTATCTATGCTCGCGGAGAGGACTATCACAACGTGATAAAAGACAAATTGAATGATTTATGCGACAGTATAAAAAATGAATACGGCGAATTTAACTTCAAGATCTTTGTCGATTCGTCTCCCATATCCGAGAAAACATTTGCCGTTAAGGCCGGAATAGGATTCATAGGAAAAAACAGCCTGGTCATCATTCCCAAATTCAGCTTGAACGGATCTATATACAAAGGAAGTTATCATTTTCTGGGGATTATAATAACCGACCTGCGGCTGGAACCGGACAAACCTGTCGATGGCACCTGCGGGAAATGCCGGCGATGTATCGATTCCTGCCCCACCGGCGCTATACTCGAAGATTGTACAATTGACGCCGTTAAATGTATATCTTATCATACCACTCAAAAGAGCGGGGAAATCCCGGAGGATATCGCCGTTAAAATGGGCAACATGGTTATCGGATGCGATATATGTCAGTTGGTGTGCCCGTACAACAACAAGCCTATAGAGACCTCCGAAACCCGTTTTGCCTCAAAGGATTATCTGTCTATATTTGATATCGGGGCGTTCCTGGATATGACAGAACCACAGTTTAATAGGCAGTTTCGGGACACGGCCCTTTTTGAGAAGGGATTTGAAAAAATCCGGGCGCACGCGCTGATAGTCTCAAGAAACATTAAAAAATTAAATTAATATGGAACTATTTTTCTATTTGCTTTAGTTTATAAAGTCTGTTATTTTAGGATTTTCAAAACAAGAAAAAGGGAAAAGGTCGGTGAAAATTTCGTTGAGTAAAATAGGTGTTGTTAAAATTAACTCGTTGTTATTAAACGTAGTTAAAGTCGATATAGATAATTGTTACGATTTTTCTTATTCCCGGAAACAATTTCTCTTGACTTCGAGTATAGTCAATATATAAATTTGAGAAAATGGATGAATTAACTCCATGATTAAGGAGAAAAGATGCAAATTTCAAGAAAATCAGATTACGCCCTAAGGGCCATGGTTTATGTCGCCGCCTGGGAGACAGACAAGATCTGCTCGATAAACGAGATTTCCGAGGCGGAGAAGGTTCCCAGAGAGTATCTGGCAAAAATCCTAAAAGAGCTTTCTCTTCAAGGTCTTTTGCACAGCTACAAGGGTATTAACGGCGGCTATCGTCTCGCCAAGAAACGGGAAGATATTACGTTCCTGAATATTATCGAATCGATGCAGGGCAAGATCATGATCAATGACTGCATTCGTCATTCCGACGAGAGCAGCTGCAGCAAGAAGCCGCTGTGTGCCATGCATTCGTTCTGGCAGGGCGAGCAGGCAAGGGTGGTAAAATCACTGGGTTCCGTCAATCTGGCTTCATTCGATTATGATAAGTATTATCCTTTTGCCAGGAAAAAAGCTGCCAAGTCGAATCCTGTCGGATCGGTAAGCAAGTAAGCGATACCAGTTCGAATCCGGAAACGAAAGCAAGCCTTAAGTTAGAGGGGCGCGGGTACGTGCCCCTTTGTTTTTTGTTTGATTTTTCCGAAAAATAATGTCTCTTATAATGATTAGAAGTTCTTATTAGATCGAATGGGACGGGATTGTGAATAAACCAAAAGCAAAAGCGGTGGCGTTGTACTCCGGCGGACTCGATTCCACGCTGGCGATTCTGCAGATGATGAAATACGGCGTCGAGGTGGAAGCGATAACCTTCATGACCCATTTCGGTTGTGACGCCTCCGACAGATCAGCCTGCGGGCACGACCCCTATCCCGCCGCCGAGAAGTTCGGCTTCAAGGTGAAGCTGGCGCACCTGGGTGAGAAGTTTATCGATATCGTGAAAAATCCCCGTTACGGGCATGGCAAAAACATGAATCCCTGCATCGACTGCCGTTTGCTGATGCTGGCGGAGGCGAAAGAATATATGGCAATGGCCGGCGCGCAATTCGTGATAACCGGCGAGGTGTTGGGGCAAAGGCCCATGTCGCAGCGGCGCTTTTCGCTCGACCTGGTGGTCAGGAAATGCGGCCTGGAGGGATGGCTGGTGCGGCCGCTCTGCGGAAGGCTCCTCCCTCCCACCGTTCCGGAGAAAGAGGGGCTGATACAAAGGGAGTGGCTCCTGGATATCGAGGGACGTTCCCGCAAACGCCAGATGGCGCTGGCCGACGAGTTCGGCCTGACCGAATACCCCAATCCCGCGGCGGGATGCCTGCTCACCGACGAACGTTATTCCGACCGTCTGCGCGATCTTCTGAAGTACAATCCCGATCCCGATTTCAACGACCTGAACCTGCTCAGGGTGGGACGGCATTTCCGGCTGAGCGATCACGCCAAGCTGGTGGTGGGGCGCGATGAAAAGGAGAACGACCTGATCGAATCGTTGCGCCGGCCGGATGATTGCATATTGGAGGTCCTGGAGTTCGGCTCGCCTATCGGTCTGTTGCGGGGAGAGGCCGATGAGGCCGTGCTGAAAACGGCCGCCTCGGTTGTGGCGCGCTACTGCGACGGCAAAACCGAGCCCTTATTGCGCGTAACCTTTGCGGGCCACGAAGATGACCCTGCCGAAAGCGGAACCTTGGAGACCGCCCCGGCGGGCGAGGCGGAGCTGGCGGGGTGGCGGGTGTGAGGAGGGGATTTTTACTCAGTGATGGCGATTAACTTAATATTGTATATGGCAATTTGGATTCAGATATTCGTAGTAATATCCTATCTACATAGTTTTTAACTCGTTATATATTTCGAAGTGTAATAAATAACTATATTTGCGAGAATAACTGTAAATAGTGTCAGGTTACCAAGTTGATGAAATTAAAGAAAATGTGGGTTATAGTTGTGCTAATGCGATTGTCAAAGAAGATACGGCTTGACCAATTCTTTTAATTGGATTAAATTAAATTTAGGCGATGGAACGATAATTACAGGCTAAAGAGAAATTGAAAATAAAAATGACGACCTATGCAAATGAATAACAAAATTCAAAGGGATATTGATAATCTTGAGAAGCGCGTTGATACACTCAGAATACACCTTACTCGCGCGCCTAGGGCATTCGTAATGGAATTCGCAGGTACTCCAAAATCCGGTAAAAGCACATCTGTCGAGGCTATTCGCCATTTTTTTGTACGGAATAAACTTCGTGTACATATTCTTACAGAACGTGCAGCGTTATGCCCAATACCAATGAAAGGTCATCTTTTCTTCAATACTTGGTGTGCTGCTTCAATGTTGGCTGAACTTCTTGCCAACGTAGAAACTGAGACCGACATAATAATCGTTGATCGGGGCCTTTTCGATGCGCTTGTATGGATGACGATGCAAGAAAGGCGAGGTGAACTGACACACAAGGAAGCCAGAATAATAGAAAAGTTCTTGCTATTAGATCGTTGGCGTTCATTGATAGATCTAGCTGTTGTAATGAGCGTTTCACCAAAAGAGGCAATAGACCGCGAAACGAAACAGCGGATTACGCCGAAATTAGGGAGTATTATGAATCCCGGTGTTTTAGATTCTATAAATAAAGCTGTTCAGGAAGCGATAGATCGATATAAGCCAAAATTTAAAGCTATAATTGATCATCAGACTACTGGAAAGGAAATTCGACAATCCAACATTGAACTTGCGAATAAGGTATTAGATAACCTTGAGTTATTTCTAAATCCAGAGATTCTGGTGCTTCCCAAAAAAAGAATCGAAGAACTGTGTAAATCCAAAAATAATTCTTTTGGCGAAGGGGCTATCCAATCTGCGTACAAATGTATTACAGATCATGGACAATATATAAAGAGAGACGACGTAGAAAGAGACGAAAATTTCGTCCAAATCATTCCTTCCGCTTTATTGACGTATGATGATGAGGTCTTCTTGTTTCAACGAAAAGAAACTGATCCAAAATATAGGTTGTATGGTAAATCAACTATATGGCAAGGATGTCATGTTTCTAAAGTGATAGGAACCGATTTTAAACAAATACTCAGAAATACACTTCAGGAGCGAGTTTCTAGATCATTATTCTTAAGCCGTGTATTTCCTATCGAGGAATATGGTTATTGCTGGGATCGTAATATACCCTCAAGCAACCAGCATTTTGGAATTATTTTCAAAATAAGCATTGATAATAAACAGACTGCTATAGACTTAAGGAAAAAAGAATTCAGGAAAAAGAGAGGACATGGTTTGATAGGTCAATTTGCCGATTTCAAGGAAATATATAGAAGAGTAGACGAATTAGGATTGGAAACGTGGTCCCGATCGATCATAAAATATATCGTGGGGGATTCAGATGAGTGAAGAGCTTGGTCAATCGCGTCTCGCATTTGTTATAATTAAATTCAAGATAGCCAATAAAGATTATTTTCTTATGCGTAAAGATTTGAGATGGAAAGACATCAACTTTATAGGTGGTCATGAAAAAAAAGAAGATCGATACGATCTAAAAAAAACCGCTAGACGTGAATTATTAGAGGAAATACCAGCATTGCGAGGTAGAGAAATATTCACCCTTACGCAACTAACCAGAAAATTAGAATATGGTCCGTTGTTTTCCCTATCTGCTGGCCACAAAAAAAAATATATTCTGCAATTCTACATTCTCAAATTATCTAAATCACCTGATAGGCTATTAAAATCTTTATGTGGGCGTACAAAAAACGTCTTGATTGATAAGAAAGAATTGATTAAGCCCAAGAAACGCCAAATTTCGGGTATCGTTAAATTATTGGATGGATCATTACCATGCGGAATTAATTCAATACCATATACTCGCGAAGAGGATCTGAGAGATGAGATTCTCTCTTCAAAAATACCTTTTGATTGCCAAATTGAAGCTATTTTTGACTGATTGTCATTCTCGTTACGCCATTTCCTAAGATCTTCAGGTTAAAATCTTAATTCCACGCTTGGCAAATTTCGGGTCGACCCACTCATGGGCATATGACTACGCGTACCGTACGCACTTGTAGATCGGGGTCCTACGGATCTGTATGAACGAGGACGTCCGCCAACCACGGAATCCGTCAGGAAGGGGTTCCTGTCGGCGCACCAGATATTATTTTCCTCCTTCTTCTCCTGACAACTGCGGCCGTACCGACGGCCAACAGCAACAATCCCATAATGAGGATACCCCATTCGGAGAGGGTGGGGATCGTGGGGAAATAGGCTCCTCTCAGAAAATATAGATCCCAGCCCCTTCCATACCCAACGGCGACGTATCCTCCGTCAGCGGTCTGTTGAACCGAATAAAAGGCGTGGTGTTTGCTGGGCTCATCGACAAGCCGGAATCTCCTTACCCAGAGCGTATCACCGGCGGCATCGGTCTTTATTAGAAGAGCATAATTAGACTGCCCGTAATAGGGGTCTGAAAATCCACCGATGATATATCCATCATCGGAGGTTTGCTGAACCGAGAAAGCCTCTTCCCAGACATACGGCCATGGAACGGGTATCTGCTTCGACCAGAGAGCGTTACCGCCGGTATCCGTCTTAACAAGATAAACCGCCTTATTGTCGTTGGGATGGGCCGTCGTTTGCCAGCATCCCGCGATTATGTATCCACTATCGGAGGTAACGTCGACGGAATAACCGTAGTCATAAAGCGCACTGCCATATGTCCTGGTCCAGGCCGTGTCGCCGGAGGAGTTCGTCTTTATCAGGTAAACATCATATTCACCCGGGCCGAACGACCATGTGGTTCCGGTAATAATATATCCACCGTCAGGGGTCTGCTGAACAGACCTTGCTACATCGTAATCTGTTCCCCCGTAAGTCATTGTCCAGGCTGTATCCCCGTTGGAATCTGTTTTTAAAAGCCAGACGTCATGGGAGCCCGCGCCAAACGAAGACGTACTTCCTGTAATGATATATCCGCCATCGGAGGTCTGCTTGACCGACCAGCCGATGTCATTACCTGTTCCCCCATATGTCGTTGCCCAGAGGCTATCGCCGTCCGAATCTGTCCTTATAAGGTAAACATCAGCGCTGTCTGCCCCAAAGGACTGTGTCTGTCCCGCGATTATGAATCCGCCGTCAGAAGTGATGTCAATTGAATGGCCCCGGTCATGATATTGTCCCCCATAGGTCTTTGCCCAGATGCTATCTCCGGCATTATTGGTCCTTATAAGGTAAACGTCCTCCAAACCGGCTCCAAATGAAGCTGTATATCCTGCTATGATGTATCCGCCGTCAGAGGTCTGCTGAACCGAATAGCCACCATCGGAATTTGTTCCCCCGTATGTCCTTGTCCAGAACGTATCCGGGGCCTGGGCAAATGTAATGCTGGTGAAAACAAATAGTAATCCCCCGGCTAAAGCAAGAGCCGCCCGTTTCATGATTACCTCCTTACCTTTATTCTATTATGATATTTTTAAAATCGCTAAACATTAACACTTGACCAGTTACAGGATTAACTTATGACCGAACAGTATCTTTATCCGGATTAATTTTAAAGAAAATGCTGCGGCTGGCGGTGTTAAAATCGAGGTCACAATAATCCTGATTTTCGTTTCCCTCGCAGGAAATCATTTCAATCAAAGCGCAATATCAAATTTCCGAAGACAATCGATGAGGCATAACCATGGTGGCAATTTTAAACAAGATAGTCCATTTTAGAGCCGTGTCAAGGTATTTTTCAATGATGCATGCCGGT
>CBFCYP010000155.1:0-7232 GCA_965602185.1 uncultured bacterium | reverse complement strand
CAGATTCTCGATGAAAATACCGCCCTTGATAAGAACGCCGTTTCTGGCGGCATTGGTTAACGCGGAGACCACGGTCACGGGCGTCGATATCACCAGCGCGCAGGGACAGGCTATAACAAGCAGAGCCAGGGCTCTATAGATCCATTCGATCCATAGGGCCCCCAAAAGCAACGGGGGAATAATGGCTACAAGAACCGCGAGAGCCGTGACAATAGGAGTATAGACAGCGGCGAACTTCTCAACGAAACTCTGGGACGGCGCTCTTTTGGACCGGGCTTCCTCTACCAGCCTTATAATTCTGCTTAGCTTAAAATCGTCCGGATTTTTCAGGGTTTCGATCTCCATAAAACCATCACCGTTTATCGTGCCCGCATAAACCTGTTCGCCTGTGTTCTTGAGTACGGGAATCGATTCTCCGGTGATATTAGCCTGGTTTACTGATGAAAAACCGCTTATGACATTGCCGTCGACGGGAATCTGTTCGCCGGGTTTAACCAAAACGATATCTCCGATGATTATCTTTTCGATATCTATGGTGATTTCTTCCCCGTTTCTTTTTACGACAGCTTTTTTAGGGGAAAGGTCCATCAGCGCCTTAACAGCCCGGTTGGAACGGGCAAGGCTATGAGATTCGAGAAGCTGCGCGATCGCGAAAAGTATAATTACGACTCCCGCTTCCAGCCATTCACCGATTATAATAGCCCCTAACACCGCCATCGACATCAGGAAGTTCATATCCAGACTTAGCTTACGGAGCGCAAGCAGTCCTTTTTTCCCTATGTTATGCCCGCTGATGATTATTCCCGAGAGGATGAGTATTTTGCCGATAAGGGAGAGGTTTTCGAAATTTAAGAGAACGCCGCCTAATACAGCCAGAATTCCGGCGATAATAACTTCGAAAAGTTGCCTTTTTCGAGTTTTTCGGTCTATCTCCTCCTTGTTCAGAATGGAATCCCTGTAGCTGACGGCTTTATAGCCGAGAGAACTTACTTCATCGGCAATATCTCTTTCGCTGATATCTTCACCGATCGCAGTCATTTTACCGGAAATAAAATCGACGTTCACGGAATCGATTCCCCGCATTCTGGAAATATTTTTCTCCAGTTTCATGGCGCAGTCCGGGCAATCCATACCCTGGATTCCGAAACTTATTTTACATGACTGATTTTGAAACTGCTTATTTTCCCGCTTTGAAGTCATACTTTAAGTCGTTATTCCCCCTGTCAATATATTAATAGCACTCCATTTGATAATTCATCATAGGTTAGACATGCTTCCTGGAAAAATCCCGTGCCACGGCCAGAAGACCGGAAATTCTTATATCCTTTAATGAGTACAAAGTCATCTTGCCGGATTTTCTGAATTTTATAATACCCAGTTGCCTCAAGGCCTTTAGATGATGTGAAACTGACGGTTGAGGTAATTTAATTAAAGCGGCTATATCACAAACACATAGCTCCCCATTTTCGAGCGCGAGAAGTATCCGAATCCTGGTGGGATCGGAAAGGACTCTAAAGTTCTCGGACATGGCGACAATCAGATTTTCGGGGACCAGGGATTCCCTTATCTTATTGACCCTGTCGTCGTCGACAACCAGAAAATCATTCTCTTTTTCGGACATAAATCCTCCCATTAATACCTATAGATATGTAAATATAACTTTATTTCGCCGGATTTGTTTCGTCAAGTTTTTTTGGACGTTATCGCAAAGATTTATTTTTATAATTATTTCAGATATTTGCGAAAAAGGAATTACCAAAACGCCGGAAATGGAAGAAATAAATTGACAATATTCACGTATTAATGGCATAATTTTTTCATGGGTCATTATCTTTTGGTGATATTGGGATTGTGTTTTTCCGCGATAATTTACTGGGGTTCCGATAGGCGCGCCAGGGGTATTATTTTTCATATATTCTGGATTTCCGGACTGTTTTTAATATTATTGAGCCTTTATTTTTACGAATCAATTACCCTGTTTGACCAGGATCTGAAACCCTTTCCGCTCTATCAGAAAATCATTCTAATCGGTTTTTGCTGCCTGATAATCTCCAGAATTCTGGCTATTATTATTGGGAAATCCGCTATCTACGCCGAACTTGCCGAGGAGAGACAGCAACGGGCCATAAGCGAAATAACCCAGCTGGCGGCTTCCAGCGGTAGTCTAATGGAGCTTTTGAATTTCGCCCTGGACAAAATAATCTCCATATTGAAAATGTCGGCGGGGGCGGCGCATATATTTCACGCGGCCCGGCAGAATCTGGTTCTGGGTTCGTATATCGGTCTTTCGGCGCGCATGGCCCGTCGGCTTGAAATGTTGGGTCTCGATGATACGGCAATCGGCAGGACAGCAAAGAATAAACGTCTTTTAATAATCCGGAATTTAAGGCTAAGCCACGATTATGAGATATTCGGCGGCAAGAGCGATGGATTCACTCATATGGCCTTAATACCTATAGTTTCCTACGGCGAGCACTGGGGCGTTATTACATTGTTCGGCAGGGGTCCCTACAGGCCCGGGAAGCTTCGTGTCGATCTTCTGGAGCAGTTCGGGGAGCAGCTGGGCGCGGCCCTTGTCCTGGGCAGAAAAATGCGTTCCACCGCGAACTCGCTGGAAAACGCCAGGGCCTTTCTGGGATCATTGGGGGATGAGATTTATGTCACGTCAAGGCTGGCGGGCACCGGCCAGGGCGCCATCAGGGGGATTACATGGACCCTGACGCGCATCCTGGGCGGCGATCGTTTCGACCTGGTTGAAAAACCGGGAAGGACCTGGAAAATAATTCTGTCGTCCGAACCCGATGCCGCCGGGAGAGTATTAAATTTCAACGATCAGCTCGATTTAGATATAGAGACGGCGCCGTCGGGGCTTATCAGCTGGAATCAGAATCCGCCGTTTAAAGAGTTTGCCGAAAGAAGATCTTATGTTTTCTGTGCCATGCCCGATAAAACGTCGATACTCTTTATCCGAATGGAAAGCCGACGCAGCCGTTCCATAGACTTTGAGTTTTTCTATAACGCCTGTAAAATTATTCAGGGACTTTCATTGCGCCTGACAGATTCCGGAAAACAGGCCAGGAAATCGAGGATCGATTCTATTCGCTCGGTGACCCTGAAGCGCGGCCCGGAAACCTCTGAAGCAATGGAGCAAATCTCCGGGAAATTTGAGAAAATCGGCGGCGATCTGGAAAAACTGATAGACGACTATTCCGGTCCCGACGGGGATCCGGGGATGAAAAGCCTGATCAGCTGGTTGGAGATTATAAAGCAATCCGCGTCTGAGGGTAAAGACGCCACTCGCCTGTTTTCGATTCCGGCCAAAGCCGGTTCCGCCGAAAGACCATCAACCCCGCCGGAGGCAGGGCCGCAAAAAGCGGCAGGTAGAGAGAATATCGCTATTGAAAGGATAACGAAAAAAGAAGACTCCCAAAAAGCGAAGCCGACCCGCATTCTCGCTGTCGACAGCCAGGACGTGATTCGTGAGCTTCTAACCAGCATGCTTACGGGAATGGGATATGATGCCGTGGTCGTATCCGAATCGAAAGAGGCGATCAGCGAATTTCAGAAAGCGGCGGACGAAAATAAAGGGTTTGAAATCGTAGTTGCCGATAACGTTCTCGACAGGATCAGCGGACTGGATCTGTCGGCGAAACTCAAGGAGATTGACCCCCAAATCAGCTTCGTTCTCATATCCGGCTGGGGACAGGAGCCGGAGCAATCAGAAATTTCGGAAAGCGGTGTCGATAGAGTGCTGAGAAAACCGTTCAGGATCGAGCAGCTTTCGGAGGTCATAGGCGATCTATTGCAGGAGAAATCGTCGGCTTGAGCGGGCGATTCCATATCTCCTGGAGAGTGCGTTTCGATGAGGTGGACCTTCAGGGGGTAGTTCACCACACCAATATAGTCACATACCTGGAAATCGCCAGAGTGGAATTCTGGCGCGAACTGGGAATATCTTATAAGGCCATGAGAGATGAAGGCTATGAGTTTATTATAAACAGTGTTAATGTCGAGTATATCAGCCCTCTCACTTTCGACGAGATGATCGACGTTTACGTTGAAGTTAAATCCATAAAAAAAGCCAGTTTTGTTCTAAAATATGAGATTTTCAACCAGCGTGGAGAGAAGGCGATTTACGCCGAGACCGGTCTGGTCTGTTCCGGGGTCGGGACCGGAAAACCGTGCGGCCTGCCTCAGAAGTATTTAGAACTGCTCAAAAATCCCGATCTATAACAGGGGAGAACTCCCAGATTCATATTGACTTTTGGCGGGCTCTTTCTATTTTAAATCGTCGCCTTCAGGCGGCAGCCGAAGAATACGGGGCGTAGCGCAGTCTGGTAGCGCACACGGTTCGGGTCCGTGGAGTCGGAGGTTCAAATCCTCTCGCCCCGATATTTTAATCTCTTTTGCTTCGAAATGATTAAATATGAAAACGAATTTGAAAAATTATTCCGAGCTCAGCGATAGGGGAAAATCAAATCGCCTTCGCAAGGTAGCGTTAAAGGCGTTGGAAAATTATGATATTCCCGTCAAAAAAGTCCGGCTATTAACTATTGAGACCAATACTTACTTCCGTATCGATACCTCAGACGGGCGAAAATACGCTATGAGGGTCTATTCAAACGAAGAGACTACCTTACAAGATAATCTCGCCGAAGTATTCTGGCTGAAAGCCATTAATCGCGATACCGATCTTCTAGCGCCTAAACCGGTTCCGATGAGAAACGGGGATTTTGTCGCGCTCGTCGATATCCCCGAAACGCCCGACGATCGGCGGTGCGTGGTTTTCGAATGGATCCCGGGTAGGTGTCTTGGAGAAAATATCTCAATCGGTGATTATTATAAACTGGGACTGGTTCAGGCGCAGTTGCACAAACATGCCGCCACTCTAAAGCCGCCTCCGGAGATTCAACCCAAAAGATGGGATAAGGTTTTCTATTATCCCGATGAGCCGGTAGTTGTTTTTTCCAAGGAGTATGACCGCCTGTTTACGCCCGAACGGAGAAAGGTTATTGAGAAAACGATATATCTGGCGGACGCATTTTTCAAATCGATCTATTCCGACAAATCCGGCAGAATCCTGATTCACGGCGATCTTCATTTTTGGAATATTCACGCGTATCGCGGTCGTTTGTATGTGATCGATTTTGAAGATATTATGATGGGTTATCCCATTCAGGATATCGCGGTTACCTTTTACTACGGCAACGAAAGGGATGATTATAACGATTTGTGCGAGGCGTACAGGGAAGGTTATTCAACAATACGTCCCTGGCCGGTGGAATCCCGGGAGCAGATCGACATTCTGGGAGCCGCCCGGGCCGTAATGTTTATTAATTATGTCGCCCGAATTATTCCGGATCCCGAGGATTTTATAGATAAAAAATGTCGTTGGCTGAAAGAGTTTCTTAAAAAATATTGAATACGGAAAGATAATTCTAAAAAAACTTCTCGTAGTTCAGCGAGAGATAATACCTGTCGTTGAGATAGTAGGAATAAATCAATATCTCGTAGGAGCCGTCCTGGTAGCGGCTGACAAATCTGGTTTTTATATCGGTGGTAGAGTCTATGGAGGAGCCGTTGGATTTTTCATAGACATTATATGTCGCTTTAATAGCTTCGGTGAATTTCCTGAGCCTTTCCGCATGCCAGTCGTCCGATTTCACGCCTTCGGTTTTAAGGGTTACGCTTTTTAATTTATCGTCGGAAAACCGTAGATCGATTTCAGATACTTTTACACCGTAAAACTCCTTATTGTAGCTGGCGTGGATCGCTCGGTCGGACTTGTGGATTATCCGGGTACCCAGGCTTTCCAATACCGAGATCGCCGAATCCCGGCTCATCTCATGCCTGAATCCCAGCGGGTATTTTACCGGCTTTTTGGATTGCGGCATGGTGGTGGCCGCCAGCGTAATAGCCAGAAATACTGAAAAAACGGTTATTTTTACAAAATTCTTCATATCTTTCCTTTCCGGCGGTATTTAATATTAAATCGGCTCCGCCGGATATTGGGATTATATACCGGGAAAATCTCTTCCGGGTTTCCTGTTTCAGAAAAAAACAGTCGTTATTTTATAATTTTGGGAAATTTCCGAGCGTTTAATATAAAATCCCTGAACGGTCGCTTTGAATATAATAATTATATATATGATCATCTAAATATGTTGAAAAATCTGCAAAATAAAAATATAATCGAAATTAATGTTTGAAGATAGAGTGTTTTTAATAGGGAGGATTACCCATGATTAAATGCCTGATGTCTGTTGTTTCGTCAACAATATTGATAAGCGCAATAGCCTCCGCAGCGGGTAACGGCGATTTCGGCCTGGGAATAATACTGGGCGAACCGACCGGCATAAGCGGAAAACTCTGGACGGGCGATAATTCCGCGGTCGACGGCGCCGTGGCCTGGTCGATGGATAATAACGCCTCTCTGCACCTTCATGCCGATTACCTGGTTCACAGCTTCACCTCCGGAAGAGTGGAAAAAGGCCGACTTCCGATATATTACGGGATCGGGGGGAGGATAAAATTCTCTGAAAATAATAACGATGATTTTATCGGGGTGCGTGTCCCCGTCGGCATCGAATACCTTTTTGAAACCGCTCCCGTGGATATATTTTTCGAGATCGTTCCCATCCTGGATCTCGCCCCGGACACCGATTTCGACCTCAACGCCGCCGTCGGCGCCAGGTATTTCTTCTAACTCGCGTTCGGTAATGCCTCGTTAAGAATATACTTTAACGATATGCGGGGACAGGATATTGTAATTCTATCCTTTGTATAAGAGACTTTCCGGAATGGCGATAGTCTTTCCGGCGCGCACTGCACGTACTGAATAAAGAATCCGCCAAATCTCATCATATCCAAAATTCATGATCCGCCTTAAAGCGGTTAAAATTTATTTGACAAAAGTGTATTGATTGCAATATTATATAACAGCGCAAATTAATATCCATATCCCCCCCGGAAACAATTGGAAAGCGACGCTGACTCGCCGAGCTATTTGCCGCCCGAAGATATTTCACGCGGTAGCAACAGCCCGGAAAAAAGCGATTAACGGCGGATAAGTATTAAGGAGGTCGGGAAAATGGAAAATTCAAAATTCCAGATAATCCGGGGCGAGAACAAACAATACTATTTCAGGTTGAGAACCGGCGACGGTAATATTATTCTCCAGAGCGGAGGTTACAAATTCAGGGCGGGCGCGGAGAAAGGCATAGATATCGTAA
>CBFCYP010000154.1:0-7496 GCA_965602185.1 uncultured bacterium | reverse complement strand
TCCCTATGACCGAAAGCGGTATCTTTTTAACGGACGAATACCAGGCCGCGAAGAGCTCGAAGTTGCCGATATGGCCGGTCAGCCCGATAACCCCCTTGCCTTCGGCATAAGCGTTCTCGAAATGCTCGAATCCCTCCGTGTCGATTAGCTTATCAAGCTCTTTGGCGGTCCATCTTCTCGAGAGAATTACGTCGGCCACGTTCAGACCCATCATAACGAAACATTCGCGGGCTACGAGTTTTATTTTCAGGTCGCTCCATTTATCTCCATAGACATTTTTCAGGTTTTTTTCCGCCAGCTTTCTTTCTTTCGCATCCAGGATCGCGGCGAGCTCTCCGAAAAACCTCCCCAGCATCAACGCCGTATTTCTGGGAAGCAGGTCGAAGACGGCGATTAGCCCCCTTATCAAATAATATATTATATCATTCTTCACCTGTTTAAAAGATGCCATCATATCACCTTGGCTTTCAGAAGATCGTGCAGGTGTATCAAACCGACGGGACGGTTTTCATTATCCACTATAACCAGGCTGGTGATGTTATGTTCTTCCATGATGGCCAGGGCGGTGGCGCCGAACTCTTCGGGGTCAATCTTTTTAGGATTGGGCGTGGCGATATCCCGCGCCAGCAGTATCATGGGATCGATCCGGGATTCCACCGTCCTCCTGAGATCGCCGTCGGTAAAAATACCGACGAGCCTGTTATCATTTTCCACTACCAAGGCGACGCCGAATTTTTTCGTCGACATTTCGGTAAGCATGACTTTGAAACCGACGGTATCTTTAACGATGGGCAATTCGTCGCCGGTATGCATCAGGTCCTTTACCTTGATAAGCTGGCGTCCCAGGGCCCCGGCGGGATGAATAAAGGAGAAATCATCGGCGGTGAATCCCCGCAACTCCACCAGTGCCGCCGCCAGGGCGTCTCCCATGACGAGGGCGGCCGTAGCCGATGACGTCGGTACGAATTCGAGGGGGAAGGCTTCCTGTTTTACGGAGGTGTCGATCACCACGTCCACTTCCCTTGAAATCTGCGAGCCGTTTCCGCCGGTAAGGGCGATTATGGGGATTTCGAGCCGTTTGAAAATAGGTATGAGCCGCATTATCTCCTCGGTGTCACCCGATTTGCTGATAACGATGGCCACATCGCCCCTCAATGCCATACCGATATCGCCGTGCAGGCCCTCGGTGGGATGAATGAAAAATGCAGGAGTACCGATTGACGACATGGTGGCGGCGATTTTCCTGGCTATCTGGCCCGATTTGCCGATACCGGAAATGATAACCTTGCCTTTAGCCTTATAAATTAATTCAACGGCTTTCTCGAAGTTTTCGTCAAGCCTGTCGGCCATCTCCCGAAGCGACTCGGCTTCTTTGAGAATGACCTCCCTGGCTTTATTTAAAAGTGAGCTCAAGGGGATCGAATCCTTTCGCTTTCAATACCATATCCACAAATTCCCGCGCCGCGCCGAGACCGGCCTGTTGCTTCGTAACCACGTCAGCGTATTTTTTAACATAATCCGGGGCGTGAGGAACCGTTGCCGATACTCCCGCCATTTTCATTATAACGACGTCTATTATGTCATCGCCCATAAACGCCGCCTGCTCGGGCTTTAGCTTATATTTTTTCAACAGTTTTTCGAAGGGTTTCTTTTTATTTCCGACGTACTGGTAGGAATCGGTTATTCCAAGTTCCTTCGCTCTCGACGTGGTGGCAGGGGATTTTCTTCCGGAGATGAACGCCGTCGGTATGCCGGCCCGGCGGGCGATATAGACCGCCATACCGTCCGCTATGCAGAAACGTTTATACTCCGCGCCGTTTCGACCCATATAGACCGTATTATCGGTGAGGACGCCGTCGACATCGAACACAAAAAGCTCGATTTTCTTCATTTTAGCTTTCAGGCTGTTCTGCGATATCTTTTTCATGGGGAAGAATTAACCGTTATGTTCGTTTTCAGTCAATAGAAAAAGAGCCTACTCCGACTCGGTTTCTTTATTAAGCTCGTAAATGGAAACCCACTCGCCATATACCCGGATTGAATCAAGCGGTACAAGTGACGGTATAAACGGTTGGTAGGTTTCCGTGTATTCTTTTTTTGAAAACCTGCCGAATAAGAATCTTCTGTGCGATTCCGGATATATCTCATTTTCAAAGATTATCACCCTGCCCTCGAAATCAGACAGCGTCGAGCGATACCTTTCGATTACCTCATTTTTGGGACCCTCTTCCAGGTAGGCGACACTTTTGATCCGTGGCCGGACATTGTAATGGTAATTGAGAGCCAGCCGAATCTGCGGCATATTGGTGATAATAAGGTCATCTCTATCTAAAGCCAGTTTCGCGAGGGCAACCGCCCCGGACCGGGAGACGGAATTATTGATGCGGGAAGCGGGGACGAAGGCGCAGGTAATATTAACAAGAGCGAATATGACCATGGTCGCGTAGGCGGCATTTCTTATAAATCCGGAATTCCCGATTGCGGTGAATATTACGATCATGATTAGGACAATTGGATAAAACCAGAATCCGCTATCTTGCGGCGCCCACCAGAAGGCGAAAATCAGAAATATTAACGCGGTAACGGCGAGTAAAATCGAATCGGTTTTTTTAATGACATTTTTGGCGGCGTCCACCAAAAGAATAATAATGCCGCATAATGATACCGCGGCTCCGATGAGATACAAAAGAGCCGGCACGGAGATCCCGTCCCCATATAATGCCTGCCTGAGCATGGAGCCGCCGAAGACCGCCTTGGCGATACCGCCAAATGAAGCAATGAAGCTCCCGGAATGGACTATTCCCCATCTGTCCAGCCCCGGGTATTTCGTAAGCCAGGCGAACGCTCCGGATATGCCGCCATCCGCCGCCGCGAACGCGACAATAATATAAATTACGAAACCGGGAATAAGGCCCGGCATGCTTAACCTGATTGATCTTTTAAGGGAACCATGTCTACAGGAATCGTAGATCAGCATCGGGATCAGGGCCAGAATTAAAAGCTGGTGAAACAGTATCCCTATGGTTAAAAACAAAAACGCTAATATGGAATTCCTGTCGCCGCGTTCTTGCGTCAGGTAATAAAGCGAGAGAGCCAGAAACATCAACGATACGATATTCACCTCCACCGAGGTGGAAAAGTACCAGAAGGAGAATACCAAACCTATGATCATGGTACCGGTCAGGGCGATTTCCGGGAACGTTCGTTGTCTGAGGAATTTAAAAATCACGGCCAGGCTAAACGCCCCGATGATCGAGCTTGCCAATGAGATTACCTTCATGGCATCAAGGCCGAGCCGCGTGGAAACCAAAAATAGAATATGCTTAAAAACATTGTAGAGAAGATGGTGGGGATGGACGATCTCCTGGCCGTCGCGGGCGTCGAGCAGGAAGGCGTAGGAATCGTACCCCTGGTCGTTATTGGGAACGAGAATAAAGAATGCCAGGAAGAATAAAAAAACCAGTTTTTCGGGAGTAAGTTTAATCATATTATGGAATTGTATAGATCCACGGGCTCGCTGTCAAGGGCTCGTTGGGGTCGCAACCATCCCCGTCATGCCGGCTTGATGCGGCATCCAGAACAGCAGCCTTCATGGATTCCCGATTAGAGATTTCGGGAATGACAGTTATGTCTTTACTTTGCGAGTCACTGCTTGCAGTGACCGCGGCAGAAGGCGCTACAGCTTCAACTTCCCGATGAACTCCTCCACCGCCGGCACGCCGCCCTGCATGATGAGGTAACCGTCGAACGGCTCCCGCTCGGTGATATCACAGTCGTAGGTCAAATCCCCCCGGGATTTGACGCTTTGATGTCAGGTCTCGGGGAGACCTGACCTACGGCCCTGCCAACATCGGATTGGCACACCGGGAGGTACGATAACTACAAATCCCTCTTATGGTGCGAATTTCATTGCATAATAGACAATTCCTGTTATATTGATAATGGAAATTTACCAAGAGGCGGGCAATGAAAAAACGGTTCGTTATTTATATTTTGATTCTGCTCTCGAATAGCGCCTCCGCTCAATGGGAGTATGGCGGTAAAACGCTTGGGTTAATATCAACAGGCAGTAATCGGATTTCGGCCGCGAATGTGGGGAATGGAGCTACCATCGGGGTCTGGAATAGACTCCATTTGGGCAATTATGATCTGCGCGCACAATATGTGGATTCTGCCGGTTATACCATGTGGGACGAGGGGGGAATGGTTTTATATGGGGACGACGACTATAATCAGAATTACCCCAAAGTGATTTCCGATGGTTCGGGTGGTGCTTTTGTAGCCTGGACTGATAAGCGGCATACACCTTACGAAGGCGGTGCGATATACGGCCAGCATCTTGACAGCCAGGGCAATAGACTCTGGAACCCGGAGGGAAATAAGCTAACCGCCGACTCCATGACCAATGATCTTGAGGATTTAATTTCTGACGGCCAGGGAGGTTTTATCTGTATCTACAGGCATAGATATGGATGGTCGGTAATAGATATCGGCGCTCAGAGGGTGGATGGCAACGGTAATATCCTCTGGGATTCGACTGGGATAGTGTTGACAGCCGCACCTTATCAGCAACGACATCCTAAAACATGCAAAGCAAGTGGTTCTACTTTTATAACTTGTTGGACAGATACTAGAGATATTCAAAACTTCGGTTTTGATATCTATATGCAGAGTTTTGACCTGGCTGGAAATATATTATGGGATCCGGACGGGATACCGGCAGTACACCATCCCGACGATCAGGGCTATTTGTGGTATGGTCACGATATAGTTGAGGATACGCAAGGCGGGGCTGTCGTCGTTTGGGTAGATCATAGGCATCATGGGTACAATCTAGTCCTATATGCTGATCGGTTTTCGTCTAGTGGTCAGTCGTTATGGCAGGTCAACGGCATTAAATTGGGAGATGAACATTACAATGAAGCCGTTACCTGCCGGGTTTTTCGCGAAGGGACACACTTCATATTTATTTGGCTTTGGAATGGTTTTTCCTTATCCTATTATTATATAGATGGTTATCCCATATGGCCTGAAGTTGTCACTCTCGATACCATGGAAGCCACAACAAATGATTTAATTATAATGGAGCCTGAAGGTGTTTTCAAATATGTTGCCCATCCTCTTAGCGGGGGCTTTAGATTTGTAGGGTGGAAAATTGACATGCAGGGAAATCAGTATTGGGCCAACGGGCCTCTGATTACCTATAGTGAATTGGAAAGGGAGTTGATATTATCGGACGGATATGGTGGGATGATCGCCCTTTGGAGCCAATCGGGTATGGTTAAAATAACTAAGATATATGAAGATGGGCATGCTGGCGGCGACACAACGACAGCGATCTACTCATCGGAATATGAGTTATTGCCGAGAGGAATCAAACTAAATCAGAATTATCCGAATCCTTTCAACGCCCGTACCCAGATCCGCCTGCAATTGAGCAGCCTCGATCCGGTTGAGATTGGCCTCTATGATCTCCTGGGGCGGAAGGTGCAAAACATATTCGAAGGTGTCCCACAGGATTATCGTCTCCATTTTGATATAGATTTATCGTCAGATGAGTATTCGTCGGGGATATATTTCATCGTCGCCGAGCAGGCTCGCGAACGGCGGGTTATTAAATCGACGTTGTTGAAGTAGCATATTACAGCAGTCATCGCGAGGAGCCGAACGCAGTGAGGCGACGTGGCGATCTGTTTCTAACATCTCCAAGCTTTATTATGGAGATTGCCACGGCTCACGTAATTACGTGAGCCTCGCAAGGACGTATTTTTCGTAGGCGGTCGGTTTATCCGGCCGCACGCAACGGGCATTACGTTGAGGGATAAACCCTCAACCTACGGCTAATTTGACAAAATAACGGAAGGGCGCTACAACTTCAACTTTCCGATGAACTCCTCCACCTCCGGCACGCCGCCCTGCATGATGAGGTAACCGTCGAACGGTTCCCGCTCGGTAATATCGCAGGCGATGGGGGTCAACATCATCTCTTTTACTTTCTCCGGCTCGTGCGTATGCCCCAGGACCCATCCCAGCTTCACATACGCCACCTCCGGCAGCATATTATCGCAGGGGACCACGCCGTAATGCATGAGGTCGCGGCCGGTGTCGTAGACAAACATCTGCACGAATCCCCACAACGTTTGCACGGTCATATAGACGGCGACCCCCGCCTCCACCGCCCGCCTGATCGGCTCGTAAAGCGGCTTATTCACGTGCCCTAAACCGGTCCCCGCTATGACGATCCCCTTGTAACCGTTTTTCACCAGGCTGTCGATTATGTCCGGTTTCATATTGGGGTAGTAATATACGATAGTTACGCGGTCGTCGAAGGCGGGATCGATTTTCACCTTCTTGTCTTTACGGCGCTTCTTGAATCCCGGGCGGATAGGAATTAAATTGCCGGGCTCCACCATCGCCAGTGGGACGTCGCCGATGGTGCGGAACGTCGATCGATATGACGAATGCATCTTCCTGACACGGGTTCCCTGGTGCAGCAGGTTATACTTATCCGATGTCGGCCCGAACATGCAGACGGTCACCTCGGCCATATCGGCGTGGGCCGCGGTCCAGACCGCGCACTGCAGGTTGAAGGCGGCGTCCGACGACGGCCGATCCGACGATCTCTGCGAACCGACCATGACTATCGGTATCGGGGGATCCTGCACCATGTAAGACAGCGCGGCGGCGGTGTGGTGCATGGTGTCGGTGCCGTGGCCGATAACCACGCCATCGACGCCCTTCTCGATCTCCTCGCCGATCGCCTTCGCCAATACCTGGTACTGCTCCGGTCCCATGTTTTCGGAGAAGACCCCAAATAACTTCTTGGTATCCAGGTTGCAGATATCGGCCAGCTCCGGCACCGCCCCGTAGAGCTCCCCCGGAGTGAAAGCCGGAATCACGGCCCCGGTGCGATAGTCCAGCCTGGAGGCTATGGTGCCGCCGGTGCCCAGGAGGGTGACGTTCGGTTTTTCAGAGTCCTTGGGGAATTCCTGTTCCGGTATTTTGTAGTGGGCCTCCTTATAGCCTATCTCATCGGCCTTCGTAATCGATTCCGCCAGGACCCCGATATTGTAGCCGTTATGCATTTTAAGCACGATATGTTTGTCATCGGCGGTCTCCGATCGGGGAAGGATTACTCCGGTGAAAATACCCTTATCGGTGGTAATCTCCACATCGGACCAGACCTTTATACCGAGTTCCTTCAACTTCGCCAGGGCGGTTCCCTTGTATCCTTTATACGCTTCCGAATCAGCCGCGTTATTGTTCTTTGCCATGTCAGTTCCTTTTATACATCCAGGTCAGAAGGTGATTGAATCCCAGCGAATCCCAGAATTTGATGGTGTTTTGATTTTTTATAGCCACCAGAAGCTCGATCTGTTTTATTTTTCTTTTGGTGAAAAAATCGACGGCGTCTTTAACAAGGGCTTTGCCAACGCCACTACGTCGATATTCCGGCATGACATAAAGGTCGCCTATAAATCCGAATTTGTTCAGCC
>CBFCYP010000153.1:0-7498 GCA_965602185.1 uncultured bacterium | reverse complement strand
CGAAATGGCAATAAAATATTGGGGTTGCATAATCTATGTAAAAGCGATAAATATTAAATATGTTAGAGAAACAAGCCCCGCAAATCGATTTTGACGAAAATTTCATGGCTGAGGCTTTGAAAGAGGCGTTGAAAGCGGGTAAAGAAGACGAGGTTCCGGTCGGCTGCGTTATAGTCCATGAGGGCAAGATAATCGGGCGGGGGCACAACCGAACCTTAGCGCTCCAGGATCCCACCGCGCACGCGGAGATCCTGGCCATAACCGCGGCATCCGAGCACCTGAACTCCTGGCGTCTTTCCGGCTGTATGGTTTACAGCACCATAGAGCCGTGCATAATGTGCGCCGGTGCCCTGGTCCTGGCCCGGGTCGACAGGCTCGTCTACGGAGCGCCGGACCCGAAATTCGGGGCCTGCGAATCGCTTTATAATATAGTCCAGGATTCGAGATTGAATCATCGCATGACGGTATCCGGCGGGATCTTAAAAGACCAATGCGCCGAAATTATGCAGGAATTCTTCAGAAAAAAAAGGAGAAATGACTCTTGACCGAGCTTTCAGACAAGAAAAAATACGAAATCCTCGCCAGGCTGTCGCTGGTAGCTTTATATCTGGTGTTCGGGATAAATATAATGCTGGCGGCCATCGCCTATTTTATCCAGGGCAAAGTGTATATGGAAATGGGATCGAATACCGTGACCATCAGAAATGTATTTATTGTTCTGGCGCTATTGGAGTTGGCGGCGTTACAATTTATAAAAAATGTTCTATTATCAAAGGTCCCGCGCATAACCGATACCGAGGACATCCCCTATCACCAGCTCTTGAGCATTACCTATATAATAGCCGGCATGTGCGTCTCCATAGCGGTTTATGGATTTATTATTGTTCTGCTGGGCGGCAATTATGATTTCATGCTTTTATTTGTCGCGATATCGCTCATCGGGTTTCAGCTTTTCAGGCTGCGAAAAAAAGATCTGGATAAACTCGGAACATAATTCCAGAGGCTGTATTTATAGGTGTTAAAAATCATATCGATAAAGGATTTTGGAGATGAAAAATAGTAAGAGATACCTGGCAACATTTCTGGTCACCGCTTCCGCGATTTTCGCCGTAACCGGATGCGATAAAAAAGAATCCAAAACCGATAGCAAAAGTTTAACGGCGTTGGCCGGTGCTGTATCCGGCGGCGGTTTAACCTGGAGTGTTCCTGCCGCCTGGGCGACCGGCGCGGAAAAGCCGATGCGGCTGGCGACTTATATCATAAACCCGGCCGGGGGTGACACCGACAGCGCCGAATGCGCGGTCTTCTATTTTGGCCCCGAGCACGGAGGCGGCGTAGACGAAAACCTGCAGAGATGGGCCGGGCAGTTCGAGCAACCGAACGGCGGCAACTCCATGGATAAGGCGGAGATAGAAACCGAAAAACGTGACGACCTGAAAATAACCACCATCGATTTGACCGGCACTTACCTTGTTTCCGGGGCCATGATGCAGGTTACCGGCAAAAAGGATAATTATCGTCTGCTGGGCGCGATCGTGGAGGGGCCGCAGGGTTTGGTGTTTTTCAAGATGACCGGGCCGCAGAAGACAATGGAATCGGCCGAAGCCGGATTTGAGACGTTATTGAAATCAATCAAGCCGGGACTTACCTAGTCCCGGTCAGGAAAGGGTTCCTGACCGCTCCCTTAGACCTCGATCTTGATTAGATGTGGCGTCAGGAATGGGTTCCTGACCGCGCATAATAAGCCTATAGATGGGTAGGCAGTCGAGCCCTCAGGAAGATTTTTTATATATAAAAAAATCGGAAGAAGAGCTCTTGCTTATATCGCCGGTATACGGGTATTTATTAGGAACATGTTGTATTAATTCCCAATCCAGAAAATTCTTTTCAACATACGTAGTAAACTTTCGATGTTTTTCATGCCGATTTTGTTCTGAATCTTTATTCGAGGAGTATATAATTACAAACCTTTCGGAGGAGTTAAACAGTATTTTCATATAGCTATTATAAACATCCTCCTCCACAAGATGGAAAATAACATCCAGTGAAAGCGCCAGTTCCGCAGTTTCATCGTTATATTCATCATAGGTTTTAAACACTTTCGAACCATCTTTTCGAAATTTTTTTCTGCATAAGGATACAGCCTTGCTGCTCACGTCAAGACCGATATAGGATTTATATTTTGCCAGTTTTAATTGTCTTCCATCTCCGCAACCATGATCAATAACACTTTGTATATTATGTTCTTTAATAAAATCGTTGATAATTTCGCTTTTAAATCTCGCCAATTTATTATAAGAGCCCGGACCTGAGGATCCCCCTGATTCATATCTATCCTCCCAATAGAACGTCGAATTTGAAAACGGTTTAACAGGTTTAACGGTTCTATAAATCTTTCTTACAAATGGTCCGATTACAGGTATTTTCTTAATTGTTTCTCTCATTTATAACCTCTTCAGCGGATGAATGGACCCTGTTGCTATTAATCGTCGATAAAATCTCCATTACTTCATGGCCGAATTTATCCCAAGGCATCATTATATATCGGCTTTATGAAGATGTCAATGGCAATTTTTCTCCTGGTTACCAAGCGCCTGCTTGGTAATCCGAATTATTCGTAGGGGCGTTTGAAAAAACGCCCCCGCCTGCGAGTCACTGCTTGCAGTGACCGCTCCCCGGCAAAATGTCTTCATAATACCATCATTTCAAATACAATAATTTTACGATGGCGTTACCGCCCCCGCCCTTTGCCCTGGCGAAATATATGCCCGATGGACATTTTGCCGGACACCACCTGGCCTGCCCGTCGGAGACCGGCAACGACTCCACCCATCTGCCACCGATATCGTAAATCTCCAAAAACTGTATGTCGGGGCCGGAAACGGCGATAACGCAGGAGGAATTGAAGGGGTTGGGATAGGCCGTTAATGACAATTCCTCGGGGAGAACCGATTTATCTTCAAAAGCCGCCGTGGGATCGGGAATGTAACGCTTATAATATATCTCATTGCCCAAATGTGGGGGTCTGCTGTTATCCCACCAAACAATATGCAGCTTTCCGCCGTCATACGATATCCAAGGCGAGTAGGACCAGCCCTCGGCAAATGTCAATCGTTCGTACGGGCTCCAGGTCAAGCCGAGGTCTTCACTTTTCGAGAACGCTATCTCACAATTGTGCCAGCCATGAGAGGGGTCGCGATCAGACCAGACCGCCCAAATAGTATCCCCCGCAATAGCCAGGCTGGGATCGGCAACCTTATGGTGACTCGTGGCCTGAAGGATATTCCCCCAGCTATAACCCCCATCAGTGGTAATCCTTAGATGTAAATCGCCGGGATAGCCCGCCTCCATCCAGCCCACAGCCACCTTGCCGGTGACCTCATCACACGCTATACTGGTATGCTGCGAACTGTGGTAGTCTTCGGATGATAATTGAATCTCCTCAGTCCAGCCCTGGCCCCCGTCATAGCTTACGACCCCTATTATCTCTGGATGACCAACAGGAGGTATGGGATTTCCGGACCAAAACACGTATATGCTGCCGCCACACTTGGCCATCCGCAGATTGTTGTTAAAATTCGGACAATGACCGACTGTAGTTACCTGGCTCCAGGATTGCCCCAGATCGGTTGAATTTGAAAACCTCAGGGGAAAATAACCGGTTGAATCGCGATCATCGGCCATATACGCCACATAAATTGTATCGCTATCGATAGTACTGGTTAAATCATCTAATCCTGGGAAATGATGAGGAAAAACGTAGCCAGGGGAGGACCAGTAATTCCCTCCTTGTGAAGTCACATAACCTATGTTAGCATAAGGATTGGGAGGATTGGTATCCGTATCATGCCACACCACAAGGAGCCTGTTAAGGCTGAGAGATAGATCAAAACGCCCGCCCAAGTGGCCGATTTCAATGAAATCGGTGGACTCACTCCAAGCATTCCCCCCCGTAAGGCTTCGGATATATGATATCTGCCTTTCTCCTGCGATTTGTTGCCAGACCACATGAACGGTGTCGTTTCGCGCTATTACCTCAGGGTGGATCTCAAATCCCCGTGTCGTTAGCCGTATATCCTCCGACCAACCGGCGTAAGCGGTGATCGTCAAGAGGCCCGCCAAAAGAATTATTAAGATCAAGCGCCTATGCATTTCTCCTCAGCTGCTTAAATCAACTTCCGCTCTTTAAATATAACAGCATAGGGTTAATTTTCAATCCATTTTTGTATGTGCCGCCGATTTGGCTTTTATGTGTCGTCAGATCCCCGTATCTGACGACAATATGGCGGTCAAGTGCGGGGACTTGACCGCACCCAAAACTGCCACTTCCCTGTCATGCCGGACTCGAGGCACCCATTCTACGGTCGCAATGAAACGCGACACGCAGCTGTCATCGTGGTTGGCGGACGTCCTCGTCTGTCCCGCCGGAGGCGGGATTGGTGCACCGGCCGGTCGAAGGCCCAGCCCTCGCCGGGGAGGTACACCAACCACAACATCGCACTACTTATTATATATCAATCAATTACATGAATTATATGCCATAATCATCGGTTTTGCGAATATCTATCATTAATCATTATAAAACAATAATAAATAATAAAAAACAATAATATATGTTGACTTTTCCCCTTTTCTGCCGTATTAATAAGCAGATAAAGGAGGATCGGGATGGGAAATATGAGAATAATAAGGTTAGATTACCTGCCGACATTTCAGAACCGCGACGATTATTTTGAGAAGTTGCTGAAGGAGCCGAATCCCGCAAAACGTTTGATCTCGCTTCTTGCTATGCTTAACCTGTTTTCATTTTTATACGGGATCGTAATGGGGAGTTTTCACAGCTTTTATCAGGCGCTTGCCGCGGGGGTCAAGGTAGCGGTGATGTTCGACCTGGTAATTTTAATATGCTTTCCGGCGTTTTTTATTATCCAGTACGTGCTGGGCTCCAAACTGAGGTTCGGGCAGATGATCTCGATAATTCTTTCGGGATTTGTGCTGGCGACGTCTATAACTATCTCGTTTGCGCCGATAATCATCTTTTTCCTTCTGACCGGGAGTAATTATTATTTCCTGCAGCTTTTGCATATCGTCGTATTTATCCTCTCCGGGCTGTTCGGTATGAAGACGGTCATCGACGCTTTGAAATACTCCTGCGAGAAGCAGAACATCTATCCGAAGGTCGGTGTGACGGTTTTCAGATTCTGGGTTGTTATACTGGCGTTTGTGGGTATACAGCTGGCCTGGAACCTGAGGCCGTTTATGGGCGACGAGGGGAAGCCTTTCAAGCTGTTCAGGAGTTACGAGGGGAATTTTTACGCCGCCATTATTTATTCATTCGAGCAACTGGCCAAGCCCAAGTCTGAGAATAAGGCGATCGATGCCGACGAAAAAGAACCAATGGAAAATTACGAGATTGACTCGACCCTGTTCGATATGTTCAAAGACGATGGGAGATAAATTGGACAGCGATATTATGACGCTGGAAGAGGTAGCGTCTTATCTGAAGCTGAAGCCTCAGACCATATACACCTGGGCGCAGGAGAAAAGAATCCCGGCCGCCAAGCTGGGCAAGGAGTGGCGGTTCCGGAAATCGATCATCGATGAGTGGATTCTGCATCATATCGATGAAAGATTCGATGAGATCATAAAAAAATGGAAGAAAAAAGCAGAAGGAGGTTTAAAATGAGAAAGTCGGCAATAATAATCGCGCTATTTTCAGCCTGCTTATTATTTTGTTTTTGTTCACAACAGGCTAATGATTCGCTAACGCAGGGAATCGGGCTATACAATCAGAATGAGCTCGAGAAGGCTCTTCCCTATTTCAAGACGGCTGCGGAGGAAACCGGCGCGGGCAGTGAAGCCTTTGCATATCTGGCGGAGACGTACCGCCGTATCGGTATGAGAGAGGAAGCCCTAGAAACCGCCGAAAAATCGTTAGAGATAGATCCCTGTAACAGCTTCGCGCATGTAACCTTATCCTATCTCTATAATCCCATGTACGGGGATTGGGAGTGGGCGGATCGCGAGAAAGCCTGGTCTCATATTCAAAAAGGGATAGAATGCAATCCCGATGACGGGAACATATGGCTGGCGGCGTGGACCGAGGCGATATACCGAAAAGACCGGGAGATAGAAAGCAAATCGCTCAAGATGCTTGTCGACACCGGGTTTTTAACACCCGCGATACTGGCTTTCAACCGCTGGATGCTGCAGCACCTGCCCCAGGACGCGATTCTTTTGACCAACGGCGATATGGATACCTATCCCGCTGTAGCATTGCAGGAGACCGAGGGGTTTCGCAATGACGTAACTGTGATGAATTATTCTCTTTTAAATACCAGATGGTACCAACAGCATATTCAAAGCAGATACAATGTGAAATTCCCCCTGTCCGATGAGGAGTTGGATAACCTTAAAGCCACAAAAGACAAAAGCGACCGGGTGAAAACGGTGGCATCCCGGATTATGAGTGAACTCATAAAGGCCAAATCGGAAAATAAATTCGGCAGACCCATCGCTATATCTATTACTGTAGGAGATTTCAGTTTCGCGGAGGGATTCGAGGATCATTTCAACCTCATGGGAGCCTTCAACCTATGGTCTGATAAAAAAGCCGAATCCAATTATGATATAGACGCCGTTAAAACCAGCCTGGAGAGCCTCAATATAAGCGATTTTGCCGGTCCCTTCATAAGCGAGGCGGACAGGAGTCCAGTGAGGATCGTATCCACCAGAAAAATAGCTCTTAATTTCGCCAATCTTGCTATCTTGGTGATAAAGGAAAAGATGGCTATGAATCAACGTGACGAAGCGCTGAATATGCTGCAATGGGCACAACGGGCGGAGAATGTCATTATTAGGAAGCCGGAGATAGCGGCGGAACTGAAAAAATTAGAGGATTCGATTTCGACAGCAAACGAATAGCATGGCATCGGTCCCGACCCACCGACTATGGCAGTCGGATCACGCCCTGCGGATTACGATCCGACCGAACAATTATTCAATATGAAGCGATCAGGAAATCCCGCGGAAGGCGGGGCTGACCGCGCGTAAATATTCGAGGAACAAGTACAATGGATGACAAAGAACTAAGGCAACACCTGTTAACCATGCTGACTGAGCCGAACGCTCATCTGACTTTCGACGAAGCGGTAAGTGATTTCCCGCCGGAACATTATGGAACACCGGTGGACGGTTGTGTTCATACCGCCTGGCAGTTAATGGAACATCTGCGTATCGCCCAGTGGGATATCCTCGAATTCAGCCGCGATTCCGGCCATGTATCGCCGAAATTCCCTGGTGGTTACTGGCCTGAAAAGGCTACTCCTCCGAACGATGAGGCCTGGAGAAAGAGCGTGGCGCAATTCAATAACGATCTTCGACAGATGTGCGATTTGATTTCCGACGAAACCAACGACCTGTTAGCAAAAATACCGCACGGCGATGGCCAGACGCTACTCCGGGAGGCACTGGTTCTGGCCAAACACAACTCCTATCA
>CBFCYP010000152.1:0-7614 GCA_965602185.1 uncultured bacterium | reverse complement strand
TTATATACTGAAAAAAATGGGCAGAGATTATACCGTCGATGATTTAAGGCGTATAATTCACTCTTTAAACGGCTCGATTCCCAATATTACAGTTGGCGGGGATATTATTACGGGATTTCCGGGCGAATCCGACAGCCAGTTTCGAAACAGTGTGGGACTTGTGGAAAATACCGATATACATCATCTTCATGTTTTTTCGTTTTCCGCGCGGCCCGGCACAAAAGCCGCGGAAATGAACGATATGATTGCGCCTGAGATAATTAAGACAAGAACCAATCTGCTTCGGAAATTGGGCGCCTTGAAAAAGACCGAACACCTGAAAAAATTCATCAACAAAGATCTCCGGGTTCTTTTTGAAAATAGAACGATGGATAACAACGGCACTCTTACCGGTCTTTCCGAAAACTATCTGCGGGTCAACGCGTCAGGCGATAATAACTTGAGAGGAAACATAATAAGGGTACGGCCGCATTCGGTGGAAAAATCCGTTTTGGTCGCCGATATTGTGCGAAATTAACTGCCCAAAAAGGTATTGACAATAGTCCGGCCGCAAACTTATACTTGGCAAGTTTTATTGGCGGATAGGACTTGGGAGACATTTTGAGAGCGAAACCCGTTCCGCTTTTAATGAAGGTGATATTGTGAAAACGATCACGCGCGGCAGATAGATGTTTAGCATCTTTTTTCCTATTTTTGTCCTTTTCGTTTTAGCTTCAGTTACTGTTCTTATTATGATGTTTCTGCCGGAGCTTCTGGCTCGCAAGTCCAGGAACAGACGGAAGCTTACGCCTTATGAGTGCGGCATTGTCCCCGAGACCGACGCGCGCGAGAGATTCCCGATCAAGTTTTATCTGATAGCCATATTGTTTATCGTCTTTGATCTCGAAACCGTATTTTTATACCCCTGGGCCATAATCCTCAAAAAAATGAAGATGTTCGCTTTCATCGAGATGGCTGTTTTCATAGGTATCCTGTTGCTGGGCTATTTTTATATAGTTAAAAAGGGCGCGTTGAAATGGGAATAGAAAAATATATCCCCGATGGCATCATCCTGACCACCGTGGAAAAGGCTGTTAACTGGTCCCGAAAGTCGTCGCTCTGGCCCCTGGGCTTCGGCCTGGCCTGCTGCGCCATCGAGATGATGTCAACTTTTGCCTCCAGGTTTGACCTGGCGCGGTTCGGGATGGAGGTCATGAGGCCGTCACCCAGGCAGGCTGACCTGATAATAGTATCCGGGAGGTTATCGGTGAAGATGGCACCGGTGATAAGGCAGCTTTACGATCAGATGCCCAATCCCAAGTACGTGATATCCATGGGGGCGTGCGCTTCCTGCGGCGGGATTTTCAACAATTACGCCATAGTACAGGGCGTTGACCGGGTAATTCCGGTGGACGTTTATGTGCCGGGATGCCCTCCGCGACCCGAGCAGTTAATCGACGGTATCATGAAACTGAGAGCCAAAATCGAGAAAGAAAAACTGAAAGGCGATTCCTGATGGCGTCGGTTATCGAAGAGAAACTGAAAAAAGAATATTCGGATAAAATCGAAGAGATGTATTCCTTCAGGGGCGACCTGAACGTAGTTATAAAACCATCCGATCTTATTGAGATCTGCAGATTCCTCAGAACCGATTCCGAATTAAGATTCAATTTTCTTTCCTGCATAACTGCCGCAGATTATCTGGGAATCAGGGAAAAGAGATTCGAGATCGTTTATATTCTATATTCCATTCCGAAGCGTCATCGCGTAATTATCAAAGTCCGTGTTGACGACGGTGAGGAGGCGCCATCGCTGACCCCGCTCTGGGATGCAGCGAATTTCCAGGAACGGGAGGTCTACGATATGTTCGGATTAAAATTTACCGGACATCCCGATATGACCCGTATTTTGATGGACGATGATTGGGTGGGTCATCCTCAGAGAAAAGATTTCCCGCTTACTTATGAGCTTCCGCAGTTTTCTCATTCCAGAGATGAGATAGACACCAGGCATAATGCGCCGTGGAGAGGGGACGAATAGTTGCCTGAATTTAAGACCATGGTGCTCAATATGGGGCCGCAGCATCCCGCCACCCACGGCGTCTTGAGGGTTCTCCTGGAGCTTGACGGCGAAACGGTTGTGAAGGCCAAGCCGATGATCGGATACCTGCATACCGGTATCGAAAAAAACATGGAGGCGAAAACATACACCCAGGCTCTGACCATGACCGACCGGATGGATTATCTTGCCCCGTTGTCGAATAATCTTGTCTATGTCGGGGCCATAGAGAAACTGATGGAGGTCGAGGTTCCGCCCCGCGCGGAATATGTTCGCGTTATAATGACCGAATTGACTCGCGTGGCCTCGCATCTCGTATGGCTGGGCACGCACGCCATCGATATAGGCGCCATGTCGATGTTACTTTATTGCTTCAGGGAACGCGAAAAAATATTACAGATGTACGAGTTCGTGTCGGGCGTAAGAATGATGGCCTCCTATTTCAGGGTGGGCGGCCTGGCCAAAGATATACCGGCGGGTTTTGATGAAAGGGTAAAAGACATACTCGATACATTTCCCTCAAAGTTTAACGAATACGAGGGGCTTCTTACGGAAAACAGGATCTGGCGCAAACGCACAATTGGCGTCGGAGTTGTATCCGCTGAAGACGCCATCAATTCCGGATTATCCGGACCCAATATCAGGGGAAGCGGGGTGGCCTGGGATCTGCGTAAGGCCAATCCTTATTCATATTATGATAAATTCGAATTCGATATCCCCACCGGCAAGAATGGCGACGTTTTCGATCGTTACATGGTCCGACTTAGCGAAATGCGCCAGTCGTTGAGAATCGTCTCTCAGGCGGTTGAAGGCATACCGGAGGGACCGTTTATCACCACCGACCGCAAGATCGCTCCGCCGCCCAAACCCGAGGTCCTTCAGGGAATGGAGCAGTTGATACATCAGTTCAAGATTTTCGTCCACGGTTTCTGTCCTCCGAAGGGAGACGTTTATTTTGCCATTGAATCGCCCAAGGGTGAAATCGGATGTTACCTGGTATCCGATGGCACAAAGAAGCCGTATCGGGTTCATTTCCGACCGCCGTCGTTTGTGAATATCTCCGCCCTGAATAAGCTGGTTGAGGGCAGGATGGTGGCGGATGTTATCGCCTGTATTGGTACGCTGGATATAGTATTGGGCGAGATCGACAGATAATCGGAGTTTTGGCTTGGAAAAAACATCAAAAAGATTGCTTTCGGAAAAATCGATTGAGGAGTTGAATCGTCTTAAGGGCCTCTATCCGGAAAAAAATTCGATAGTCTTGATGGTACTGCATGTTGTTTATGATCAATTCGGTTATCTGAAACCGCAAGCTGTGGATGAAGCGGCCGAAGTTGTGAGTATGCCGCCTATCGATTTCCACCAGGCGGCGAGCTTTTATACGTTCTTTCCACGCCAAAAGGTCGGCAGGTATCATATACAGGTCTGCCGGACATTATCATGTTATCTGCGCGGCTCGGAGGAGCTGGTCGAATATCTTATTGAGAAACTGAACATAAAAATGGGTGGCGTAACGGAGGACGGTCTTTTCTCGATTACCGAGGTGGAATGCCTGGGCTCCTGCGGTACCGGCCCTATGATGCAGATAAATGACACCTATTATGAAAAGTTGAGCCGGGCCAAGGTTGATAATATCCTGGAAGAATTGAGAAAAAAGGCGAAGAGTGGCTGATTTCGAAAAAATACTATTTAAAAATATCGATTATCCCAACCAGGATAAAATAGAAACGTATCTCAAAAACGGCGGATATAAAGCGTTTGAAACGGCCGTTGTTTCGATGACGCCGGGGGAAGTAACCGAAGAAGTAATAAAATCCGGCCTTCGCGGACGTGGCGGGGCTGGTTTTCCCACCGGTAGGAAATGGACATTCCTACCGAAGGATTCGGATAAACCGGTTTACCTGACTGTCAATGCGGACGAATCCGAGCCGGGAACTTTCAAGGACCGCGAGCTTATAGAGAAAGAACCGCATCTCGTGATCGAGGGCACTCTGATCACGGCGTATGCCATAAAATGTAAAGTGGCGTTTATTTATATACGGGCGGAGTTTGTTTACGGGGCGCGGCAATTGAACCGGGCTATCGAGGAGGCAAGGGCAAAGGGTTTTATCGGCAAAAATATTTTCGGGAAGGGTATAGATATCGATGTTATCGTGCATCGCGGCGGTGGCGCCTACATTTGCGGTGAGGAGACCGCCCTATTGACTTCTCTGGAGGGCGGCCGGGGCCATCCCCGCGTCAAGCCGCCTTTTCCCGCGATATCGGGGCTCTATGGCGCTCCCACCATAATTAACAATGTCGAAACCCTGGCGAATATACCTCATATAGTAAACCGGGGCGGGGAATGGTTCGCTTCCATCGGTACCGAAAAATCCACGGGCACGAAGATATTTTGTTTATCGGGTCATGTAAATAAGCCCGGTAACTATGAATTACCCCTGGGCATTCCTCTTCGCGAATTGATATATGACTATGGCGGCGGTATTCTGGATGACCGCAATTTAAAAGCGGTAATACCGGGCGGATCATCCGTCCCTGTCCTTACGGCGGACAAGGTGGACGTTCGCATGGATTACGAATCGCTCGCCGAAGCGGGCACCATGCTCGGCTCCGCCGGTGTGATTGTCATAGACGAGACCGTATGTATGGTCAGGGCGGCGCTGAATATGATGCGTTTTTACCAGCATGAATCCTGCGGGCAATGCACACCCTGTCGGCAGGGCACCTACTGGCTTTTGCGGATACTCGATCGAATCGAACACGGTAGAGGAACCATGGACGATCTCGATCAATTGATTAAGATATGCGATAGTATTGACGGAAATACAATCTGTCCTCTCGGGGATGCGGCGACTCCGGGCGTTCGATCCACTCTCCAGCATTTCCGGGACGAGTATGAGTATCATATCGAGTATAAAAAATGTAAAGTGAGCATGGGCTCCAGGTTCGTTTAATATGGCGGATAATATAACAGTAACGATAAATGACAGAACGGTCGAGGTTCCTCCGGGCACGCTCATTATTGAAGCCGCGAAAAAAATAGGTATAACAATTCCTACTTTCTGTTATGACGACAGGTTGAAACCGGTGGGAGCCTGCAGGATGTGCCTTGTTGAAGTTGAAAAAATGCCCAAACTGATAGCTTCCTGCGCCACGCCTGTCGCCCCGAATATGGTGATACATACCGAATCGGAAAAAGTCAAGGCCGCCCGCAAAGGTATCCTGGAACTGCAGCTTATTAATCATCCGCTGGATTGTCCCACGTGTGATAAGGGCGGCGAGTGCCCCCTGCAGGATAACACCTATCTTTACGGGCCTACTAAATCAGCTTATGCGGAAGATAAAATCCGTTTTATGAACGAGGAGATAGACCAGAAATTTGATGATTTTCGTCTGGGACCGGAAATATACTATAATGCCAATCGATGCATAATGTGTTTCAAGTGTACGCGTATCGTCAGGGAACTGGCCGGCGAGGCCGATCTCGGAGTTTTTGACAGGGGATCGAGTTCGTACATAGGCATAATGAAAGAGCTGGAGTTCGCGGATGAATATTCGGGCAACACTGTGGAATATTGCCCCGTGGGAGCGTTAACCTCCCGATCTTTCAGATATAAGATCCGCGATTGGCTGTTAAAAAAAGCGCCTTCAATATGCACCCTCTGCGCGGTTGGATGTAACATGTATGTCGACTGGTCGCGGGATAAAGTCTACCGTCATATGGCCCGGAGAAATGACGACGTAGACGCGGGATGGCTCTGCGACAGGGGACGCTATGGTTTCGATATAAGCTCCGAAAAAAATAGAATATACAAAACGCATATAAGACACGGATCCAACCTCGAACCCTGCAGCTGGGAGGAAGCGGCCGCGGTCGCGGTAAAATACTTTACCGAATGCATCGACGACAACAGGGGAGCCGAAATAGCCGCCATAGGTTCGGCTTCTTTATCAAATGAAGAGGCTTATGCGATAAGGAAATTTTTCGGCGATGTCATTAAAACCGATTATATTGATTTCCAAACCGAATTTGCGGAACCTCTCAGTCCCGATATTTTGGATTTAGTCGGCCTCGACGGCAAGATTTCGGATCTGGAAGATAAAGGCATCTATATCTTCGTCGGATGCGATCCGGCGATAGAATTTCCCGTCGCCTCTTTGAGGATCAGGAAAGCCATTTCGAGACGTAAGGCCAGGGCCGTGTTCATTACTACTTATCAAAAAAGGCTGGGGTATTTTCCGGTTACCGATATCCGCGTCTCCGGGGATTCCGAGGCGTTTGCGTTAGAATATCTCCATTCCAGAATTAAGGGATCCGATATTTCTGTGCCTGACGGATTAATTGCGGATAAAAGCGAACTGGATGGTCTGGCAACTGAGATTAGAAATTCGGATTCTGTTCATATTATATCAGGCAGGGGATTTTTCAATCATCCGGATAGAGGCGCTTTGTTATCATCGATGTTGAAACTTAGAAAGACATGTAACGCCAGATTATCGATAGTCCCCGCGCAGTCTAATTTCATGGGCGTGTCCCGATTCGGTCTCTACGGCGGTCCCGGGCGTTCCTTTACCGATATCCTGGATAAAATCAATTCCGGCGTCGTGAAGTCCTTATTTGTATTCGGCGCCGATCCCATTGAAGAATACCCGGATAGAAAGTTTGTCCACGATACCTTTAAGAAACTCGATTTCTTAATGGTAGTTACGCCTTTCATGAATTCGCTGACCAACCAGGCCTCGCTGGTCTTTCCTCAGGCGTTACCATCCGATTACGGCGGGAGCTTCATGAATATGGAAGGACGTATCCAGAGATTCGAGGCCGGTCCGAAAAATATTCATTATGAAATGAAGCCGGTATGGGCGATTCTCGGCGAATTTTCGGATTTGATGAAGATGGGCAATGTCTGGTATCATGATTCCCAGGTTCGTGAGGATATCGCCAAAAACTTAACGCAATATTCGAAAATTACAGATATCCCGGAGGGCGGTTTAATTATTGATTTGAAAGATAGAAATAAGCTCGAATTTGACGAAGCGGCTCCGGAAATTCCGCCCCAGGCGGGATCCGACCTTCCTTATATCCTCAATTGGACGCCGACTGTGCATCATTCCGGTTGGATAACGCAAAAATCGGCGAACTTGATGAATTTGGCGGGAAAACAGGAAGCCTGGATGCATCCGGAGGATGCGCGGAAGGAGAAAGTCGAATCGGGGCAGGTTGTCAGAATAGGAAATAAAGAAACAGCAATCAATATAAAGGTAAAAGTAACGGACAAGGTAAATAAAGGCGAGCTATTGATTTTAAACTCCTTTGAGGACAATCCTGTTAATCGGTTATTGAAGCGTAACGAAAAGGCGACTTTTGTGTCTGTGAGAAAAGTCTGATGTTTGTTGAAATTATAATAATGGTGTTGAAGGTTACGGTTATCTTCGCGGGGCTAATGACGGCCGTGGCATATTCCACATACATGGAAAGAAAAGTCGTGGCGCATATTCAACATCGAATAGGTCCCAATGTTACCGGTCCGTTCGGGCTTCTGCAGCCTATTGCCGATGCTATCAAGCTTTTGTTCA
>CBFCYP010000151.1:0-7713 GCA_965602185.1 uncultured bacterium | reverse complement strand
TCGCCTGACCCGACACCATTGTTTTTTTCGGTAAACTATGATTCCCGAAACGAATAATTCCGTCTTCTGCTTATACGGGGTTTTTAATACAATTGCGTTTTGGACTGTTTCTCCAACCGGTTCCCAGGCGTCGCCTGGGAACCATAACTGGATTCCATTCGGCCAACACATTCCCCGTTCCGTCCGGTCGTAGGCCGCAGGCCGTGACCTGACGGTAATCCGGATCCCGTTTACGGTCAGGTCTCCTCCCGACTGAAGGTCGGGATCACGAACTGACCCGACAGTGAATTCTAAAATTGACAAAACGGGCTTTTTTTATTATAATATATTCGTAAAAAACCTTTTTCGGGATACCGTTGTATGAGGTATTTACCAGCAATATTATTGATTTCGCTAATTTGTTTCAGCGCAAAGCTTTCTGTGGCTTCTGAGCGCGATTTAAATCTTATAGAACTGCCTACACCCTCATATGTTTATCCCGATACCAATTTCACCGTGATGAGCCATGGAATACTATAAAACTCAGGACACCACCCATACCTTATCTTATGTTTACGGCCCGACCGGCGTTATAGCGGCATACTATGATGATTCCGGGCCATATTACTATCTAACCGATCATCTTGGGTCTACAAGGATGGTACTAGGCGTAGATTCCACGGTAACGGTGCTTGCCGATTTCTTCTATATGCCTTCCGGAGATCATCCCAACCAGATCGATTGGGTGGAGAATGTGGAGACCCCGGTGAAATTCACGGGCAAGGAGCTCGATGACGAGGGCATATTCGGGCTTTATTATTTCGGCGCCCGCTACTACGATCCCTTTATCTGCCGCTGGATATCTCCTGATCCGATTCTCACTTCGACGACGCCTTATGGTTATGTGAACGGAAATCTTATGAACATGGTTGATCCTAACGGTGAATTTCCGTGGTTAGCGGCGATAATGTATGCATATCAAGCATATTCAGTCGGTAAGAGTGTTTATGATGCATATCAAGAAGGAGGGATAGCGGCGGCGATACCTACATTCACGACAAGTATGATTTCGAATTTGGCAGGTGATATGGCAGGAACTTTTATTGGGGATCAATTTAAGGCGGCAAATCGTGAAATGGATATTAGGGTATTCCCAGAAAGTCCTGGTTCTTGGCCAAAAACCTTTCCTATATCTCGTAGTGAATATAGTTTAAGTTTTAACTTATCGATGTCCACGTTGCCACCTGCCGGTCAAAGTGCTACTTCAGCCGGTATGAACGCCATATTGGCAAAGCGAAATGCCAGAGGCGTTCTCAGCAGCTTTTCTAAAGGTGCGATTCCGGGAGCGGCAGCTGGATTTCTTTCGAGCAAACCGTTTACTAACATTTTTAGGGGCAAAGGATTTAGGACGGATTGGGGATATTCTGAGCACATTGGAGCGACGATGACTGGAAAGATACATGGTCCAAATTCCTATGCAAAAGATATATCAGCTATTCCTGCGGGTCTCTCTGAAGATTCATATTATCCGGACAACTATAATTGTACTGCCTTTGCTCTAGATATTTACGCGAATAATTTATATAATGATTATGAGCTATACATATGGGGTACCCAGGATAACCCTGCTCATTGGGGAATGCTACTCGGGCAGATTGATGGTATATCTTATTATCTCAGTAAGATAGGATCGTCCGGTCCCATCATGGTTGCTCCAGAATCATTTCTTAACGAATGTTATCGTACCACCCCAATAAACGTCTCTTGGGAAATTCTTCAAGATTTGTGGTAATGAGATAGGTGATAATATTATGGATCGCATTAAGCAAGATATCGGGAATATTGAATGAATTTGTTATTGTTATATAGGATTTTCATAGTATTTGTATTTATTGGTATGTGTTGTTGTTACTCTAAACAAAATATTCATAATGAAGATAAAGAAGCACAAGTTCTTAAGGGTTATCGAGAAATTCGCAGAGTCAGTCCTCCCGATAGTGTTCTAGCTTTTTTGGCAGAATTATATGATATGGACGATAAAGAATCTTTTTATGCTGCGCTGGATAGCATCGAAATTGTAAATTGCGGGTTTTGGACGAATTATGCCCCGCCCTACATAGCCTGGCCTCCTTATGAATTCGATGTTGAAAATGATAGTATAAGAGTGTCTATAATACTCGTAGATAACGAGCAAAAATTAAGTAAGATTCTTATCAGTAAAAATCTCACCAGAGGACATTATTTAATTCATTCTGGGTTATTCGAAGCTATCTATTTTCGCAAAGGTGTAGAAAGCCTGTTTATGGTGGAGAGAATGGGTAATCAAGAAAAACGGCTTTCGAGAGGCGATCTTTTGGAAATTTTAAGAAAGAATGCAAACAAATAATACAGGATAGGAGGCGAAAAAGATCGTAGGCGAAATTAAATTGAAAGGCTCTTTTGAAAAATCATATTTTCTTTTAATATATTATAAATTCGACAAGAGATGAGCTAAGAAAAAAGTTAGAGATAATTTTAATAATAGACGGCATATTAATTTGATAAAAAAATAACAATTATTTGACAAAATACAAGAGTTGAAAAAAGGAAAAAGAATGAGAAAAATGACATTTGGGATCAGCTTAATATTAATAATTTTCACGACCAAGGTATTTGCCTCCGGTAATCTCTGCCAAATCGGCGAACTCGAAGAATACGGCAACGGCCATTTTTCGCTTGGCGTCTATCTGGAGAATTCAGATACTCTCGCCGGCTTTCAAGTCCCGGTGTCGTTCGATTTCGGCGAAACTGTAATCTCATGCGATTCAATAAGTTTTGCCGGCGGGCGTTGCCAGGATTTCGAGTTCCTCGATTCCAAGATTGACAACGGGGTCAAGATTGCTTATCTTATGGGCATAAGCGAGGCCTCGACCGGCGGAAGCTTTGAGTCATTATACCCCGGAAGCGGCGAGATCGCCAGGCTCTATTTCACATATAGCGGCACGCCGGGGGAAGATGAAAAGCTCAAGCTTAACCGCTCGGTCTGGAAATTGGGCGATAACAAGCTGGATTACAGGTTCTGGACCCCGGACGCTGTCGAGGTCAGGTGTCGTTTCAAGGTCGATAATATCCGGCTGAGCGGGCAATAACGGCCGGCTAATTATCGGACCGGTTCTATGCTCTAGGGGGTGATGTTAACGTGAAACGCCTTTCCGCTATGATATTGATTTTTGTACTGTGCTTCTTGACGTCAGTGTCTGGGGCATCTGAGCGGGATTTCGACCTTACGGAATTACCTGCACCTTCATATGTTTATCCCGACACGAACTTTTCATTTTTGAGCCATGGTTTCCCAACCTCTCCCAGAGATCAGTTATTGATTAATGGACATCTATATGTTGCCATGGGAGCTTACATTGTAATCTACGAGGTCCAACCCGATGGTCGACTCCAGGAAACCTGCTCAAAGATGACGGATCATGTGATTACATCCATGGCGCATGACAGTAGTTATCTATATCTTTCTGGCATAAATGGGCTTCAGATTTACGAGGGCACGAATTATACGAATCCTCAGCTGGTAGGATCCAATCCCATGGGCGACGGGCAGATTTTAAACGGGATATCCGTGTACGGAGACAGCGTGTATTATGCATGGGATGATACCGGTTGGGGTGGATACTGGTTCGGGATTATGGACGTAAATGATCGCTCTAATCCACAAATAACAGCCGAATTTGAGGATGAAATTAGAACAAGTCCCAATTATAGACCGGCTGTCCACAATAGACATCTCATCTTATTAACATATATAAACTCTAACTCCGGTTTCTTTGGAGTATACAATCTGAATTCACCTCCTGGCACATTGGCAATATTGGATACGCTTGATGGCGAATTTGGACATATGAAAATATATGGGGATCGATTATATAGCAGAGGAGATGAGGATATTTATATTTATGAATTCACCGGCGGGACCCAACCGGCTTTTCGTAGCATGGTTCCTATAGGAATCTCAACTAAGGATATGGCAGAAGTAACGGTTAACGGTGCTCGCTTCGCATTTGTGACCACATGGAATGCCCATGTTTATAAAATCGATGTAAATGATCTAAGTAATCCGCTCGTAGTCGATTCAATCATTATACCTGAAAATCTCAATCATGATTTCCGCGATATCGAGCAGTACGGAGACTATTCCTACGCTATGACCTCAAGGCTGAATTATTATGTCGAGCATCCCGGTGTGCATGTGATCGACTGGACCCTGCCGGGCGGGCCGGAGTTGGTGCAAACGGCCAAGAAATATTCTTATTGTAATACGGTTAAGGTCATAGGCGACGTAGCCTATGCCGAAACCGATAATGATGGTATTATTGTGGTGAATTTATCCGATAAGACCGATCCGCAGGTAATTGATTTAGGATATACGTTATGGGGATACGATGTGACGGGGGATTCCAATACATTATATGCCCAGAATGGCAATACCGTGATTTTTTATGGCCTTAGCGATCCATTGGCTCCGGTACATGACTGGACCTGCCAGGTACCTATAAGCAGCTACTACCATATTAGCAGTTACATCGTATATGACACCCTGCTGATAGCGAATTACTTCTACGGTTCTCCCAACGGTCCGGCCGGGGTAATCATAGTGGGGATTTCAGACAGGAACAACATCCAGACATTATTTGATGGTATCGGCCATGATAATTCCAGGCCCCTTCATCTCGATTATCCGCGATTATATGTTTCGAGTAATGACAATGGGATCGTCAAAATATATGATATCTCGGATCCCTCCGACCCTGTACAAATCGGGGAATTGCATAATTCGGGAAGCGTGAATAATGTTTATACATATGAAAATTATGTCTATTTGGCTGGGGGCAACAACAGGGTATATCATTGGAATCAATGGAATCAGATAATATTTGACAGATTATTAGATTTTAGGCCGGAATTCATGGTAGCAGAGGAGGGCCGGATGTTTTTTTGGGGTTCCAGGGAATTGAGAGGCCCTGCCGGGATTCAGGTTTGGGATCTCTGGCAGGATCCCGTTAATCCGGTGTTTTCAGGCTATCGTTTTGACGGAACTTTATCGGCATGGAGGAAGATTGATGTCGAATGGCCGTATGTGTACATCCCGGGCGGGGATAAGGGGTTGGTGGTTTTGCGCTATGATCCCCCGACAGGGATCGCCGAGGAGGAAGATAAATTGCCAGATGAGTGTGGAATATCAATAACCGCTTACCCCAATCCCTTTAACTCATCCACGACGATTAAATATACTCTTCCAGAGCCGGACCATGTCCGAATCGATATTTTTGATCTATTAGGCCGCAAAGTAAAAACGCTTGTGGAAGAAGAGAAACCGGCCGGGGCATATATGGTAATATTCGAAGCGTACGATCTTTCCAGCGGCGTTTATTTCTCGCGAATCCAGGCCGGGAATGAAATTCAGACTCGGCAGATGATATTGCTGAAGTAAATCATATATTACTTGAAATGCCTTGATTGTCAGGAATCCTGCGGGCTCCTGACCTACCTCTACGGCTGCGTGTCGCAATTTCTTGCGACCGTACGCGGGCAGGTTCGCGGCCAGAATAAATTCTGACACGCGCCTTTAGGATGTAGCCGGGGTCCCGCAGGGACCCCGGAACAACAAGGGCGTAGCCCCGGGATCTTTTCAAGACCCCGGCTACTAGCCGGTATTGTCATTCCCGAAATCTCTATCCCTCATGATGGAATCCGCGACATCATGAGGGCCCCGGCGGCGTCAGGATGTCATCAACCGAATGTCAACGCATTCCATCCTGACGCATCGGGCATGCATCAGAATTCCGCCCCGTTTTTTAGTTTAAATAATAAGTATTATGTAAACCTTTTGTTGCGGATGCCGAAATTAATAATGTATGTTCACGAGTATGGATGAAAACGTTCAGGGGTATCTCGATTATCTCAGTCTCGAAAAGGGGCTGTCCTCTTTAAGCCTGCAATCCTACCGCTCCGATATCGACAAGTTCGAGCGGTATGTTAAAAAGCAGGATAAGGGTTTGGATGAGATCCGGCAATCCGATCTCTCCGGTTTCCTCGATTATCTCCGTTCCACCGGCATGGCGCCGTCGTCCATAGCGCGCCATCTGAGTTCGATCAAGGGTTTCTTCCGCTATCTCAACCGGGCGGGGGAGACCGCCAACAATCCCGCCCAATCGATTAGCGGGCCGAAGTTATTTCGTACGCATCCCGGGGCTTTGAGCGTTGAGAAAGTCAAGGAGCTTCTCGATTGCGCCAAAAGGGCCACCGATACCGACCGCTCCAAGAAAAAACTGACCTTGAGAGATCTCGCCCTGCTGGAATTTCTCTACGGCACCGGCGCCAGGGTTTCTGAGGCGGTCGAGGCCAAACAATCCGATCTCTACGTCGAGATGAGCCTGGTCAAGCTTTTCGGCAAAGGGAAAAAGGAGCGGGTGGTGCCCATGGGTCACGCCGCCTGGGAAGCCTTGAAAAATTATCAGAACATATGCCGTTTCGGTCTGGCCGGTTCCAAAAGCGGCGATCATATATTTCTGAACAACCGCGGGGGCAGACTTTCCAGGATGGGAATTTGGAAAATCCTGAACAAATATGTCAGCGCCTCCGGTATAAATAAAAAAGTCAGCCCGCATACTCTGCGGCATAGTTTCGCTACGCATCTTTTGCAGGGAGGCGCCGACCTCATCGCCGTGCAGGAGCTCCTGGGGCACGCCGATATCGCCACCACCGAGATCTATACTCATCTCGATAAAGACTTCCTGGTGTCGGAACACCAGGAATTTCATCCGAGAGAAAAATGGTAAAAGTTCAGGATAAAAATAAAACCGTAAGGATAACGACCCGCAGCGGCAGGTTCCATATAGGATTGTGCCAGTCGGGAGGCGATATATCCGCGAAGCTGCCGAAATTGGTTCCGACCGCCAATGTGGTTATTCATAATTTCGACACCTCCGAAGAGCTCCACGCGCAGTTCCAGCGATCGTATATCGATATACTTATCCTGGCAGCCACGGATAATCCCTCGTGGTTGAGCGATATGGTCAGGAGGATCAAATCGCAGGCTCAACTACAGTTTATACCCCTCATGGTATACGCCCCGGGAGCCGGCAAAGACCTGGTCATAAACTGCCTGATCGAGGGCGCGGATGATATTACCTTAGACGAATGGGATGATGAGTTGATGCCCGCCAAAGCCATGATGCTGGTCTCCAGGACACAGAGGGATCTGGGCGTGAATCCGTCGTCAAGGCTGCCGGGAGCCAACGCCATCGAATTCGAGATGGATAAGAGAATCCAGAACGGCGAAAAGTTCGCCGTTTGCTACGCCGACATTGATAATTTTAAAGCCTATAATGATTTCTACGGCTACATGTACGGCGATAAAACCATAAAAATAACCTCCCATATTATCAGGACGGTCGTTCAGGACCTCGCCCCCGATGACGGTTTCGTGGGGCATATCGGCGGCGACGATTTCGTGTATATAATACCGCCTGAAAAAGTCGAAAACGTATGCAAGAACGTTATCTCCACCTTCGATAGAATGGCGCCGTTTCGATATAACGAAGTCGACAGGGAACGCGGATGGATCGAGGTGTCAAATCGCAAAGGGGAGATGGAACGCTTCCCCGTATTCACCATATCCATAGCGGTGATAATCAATCAGAAAAGGATGTTCAAGCATCCCGGCGAGATGAGCCATATGATGGCGGA
>CBFCYP010000150.1:0-7741 GCA_965602185.1 uncultured bacterium | reverse complement strand
ATCTGCGAGTCATAGCCCCGCTACGCGGGATCCGGAGACTTGCTATGACCACAGACCGCGGTCACTGCAAGCAGTGACGCGCGGTAGAAGGATGCTTCACTTCCAAGTTTTGGGGCATGGCAAGGACCGTGGCAAGGACCATAGCAATGATTTGGCACGATTTTGGTAAATTCATTTTATCTCATGAAAGGAGATCATGATGGGATACTGTTTTAGAATAGGATTGTTTTCTGTGTTCTATCTTATAATAGCGACGGTTTTACTCCGGGCCGACATAACAACGGATCTTTCGCATAAATTGACCCAAATATATCTAAAACGAGCCGATCCGCAAACCGACACACAGGGACTTGAACAGGAATGTCTTGACCTGTTAGGTAATGTCAATAGCGTCGAGGACAGCGGCCTGGTATATGCGGAAATCGCCTGGATTCATTCCCAGAGTGGGCACACGCAGCCGAAAAAAACCGCTTCTTATTGTGAGTTGGCGCTGCGTTATCCCCTTGCTGATACGTTGACCGCTCGAATGTATGTCGCCTGGATTTGCGCTCTTGTTAATGTATATGGTGGTGATTCATTTTTTATCGCCGATTCAAGCTCAAGAAGCGAGATTGCCAGAATCTGCATGGATGGACTAAAACAGATTATGTCCTACAATCTCCCTGAAACCGCGCCCGATATATCCACCCTCCCTTCAGTACCGGGAATTGACTGGACAGGCTCTCTAGATGATCCTGTCTATGAAGAATTTATGAGAGAGAGAACGGAAGCAATTGAAAAAAGAAAAGAGTTTTTTAGACAGTCTGATTTAATCTGGAGTCGTGACGCACTCATTGATAAACTGGTTTTTTTGAGTAAAATGGACCTAGGGACAAAAAAAGAGATTGAACAACTTGTTCACAATATCCTCTTGAATGCAGATGATGCCAATGAGGTACTTTCATTAATTGAAAAGAAATTATCTGGAGATTAGAAGATACCGACGATATGCTAACCACGGGGGAAAATTCTAATAATAGAAAGGATTTCCGGACTCGTGCTATCCCGAAGTTTTCGGCCTGAAGCTTATATTAAGGGCCGATGCGGCTTTTTGTGTTTCGGGAACTATGATTCCCGAAACCATAAGCTGCATGAATTTGCAGGCGGGGAGCTTGTCTCCCCGCAACTCGTGTCGGTAGACAAGCTACCGACCTACATTTTTTTATACAAGGAGCGTCGGGTGGCATGCTTTTCCATCGAAGATGGATAAGCATGCTTATGCCTTCGGCAAAAGCATGCCACACATTATATGCTAAATATAAACGCCGGGGCGGATGACCCGGCGCCACGGTTTTCATTTACGTGTCGGATCAGAAGATCCGACACAACAGATTTCGATTACCCTTCCTTCACTGCCGTTATCAGATCCTGGATTGCCTTCTTGCCGTCGCCGAAATACATGAGAGTATTGTTCATCGCGAATAGCGGGTTGGGTATGCCGGCAAAACCGGGGCTTAGAGAACGTTTGATGACGACCGCCGTTCTCGCTTTGTCTACGTCGATAATCGGCATTCCTGCTATGGGGCTCTTGGGATCGGTACGCGCCACGGGGTTTACGACGTCGTTGGCGCCCAGGACGATGGCCACGTCAACCTGCGCTATGGACTGATTTATAACGTCCATCTCTTTCAATTTATCATACGGTATATCGGCCTCGGCCAGAAGCACGTTCATGTGGCCGGGCATCCGTCCCGCCACCGGATGGATGCCGTATTCCACCTCCACGCCTCTGGATTCGAGGAGGTTAGCGAGATCCCGCACGGCGTGCTGCGCTTGCGAGACCGCCATCCCGTAACCGGGCACGATAACCACCCGCTGGGCGATATCGAGAAGCATGGCGACTTCTTCGGCGGAGGTTGATTTGACAGTTTTATATACTTCGTCGGCGTCGGGAGTTTCCGCTGTGGGGCCCATGACTCCGAAAAGCACATTAGCCAGCGAACGGTTCATGGCTTTGCACATTATTTTGGTAAGTATCAATCCCGATGCTCCCACCAGGGAACCGGCTATGATAAGAGCATTATTGTTGATAACAAACCCGGTGGCGGTTGCCGCCAGCCCGGAATAGGAGTTCAAAAGGGCGATAACTACCGGCATATCGGCGCCGCCAATGGAGATGGTCAGAATCACTCCCAGCACCCCGCCGACACCAACCAGCACCCAGAAGAGGAGGGTGTTTTCGGGATTCATGACTACCAGAACGCCAAGTATTATGACGGCGATACCGCATAGTCCCTTGACGATATTCATCCCGGGGAAACGGTCTTTTCTCATGAGGAGAATCAGGCCGATAAGGACAGCCGATAATATCAAAGCGATGGAAAGAATCGAGATGCCTTGCGAGAGACCGTACCAGATTCCCCCGGCTATCACTATAAGTGAAAAACCGTACTTGATTATCTTCTGCCAGAAATGCAGTTTCCATTTCACCGCGATGAACTCGGCGAGCTTGCCGAAGGCGACATAACTTCCGAAGAATGTAACAGATCCGATAATACCCGAGGCCACGGTGGCGACCTTCATCTGCATATCGGCTTCGTTGCCGCCTGAGGCGAGGCTCGACATGGCGGCTATCAACGCCGCGGCGGCCACCATTACCGACGCTCCCCCGCCGAAACCGTTGAAAAGCCCCACCATCTCCGGCATGGAGGTCATGGCTACTCTCATGGCGGATACAGCGCCTATTACTGAGCCGATGGCTACCCCGATTATTATGTAATGATACTCGAGATTGCCGCTCAACAATGTGGCGACGATGGCGATCAGCATCCCCAGGACGCCGACCCGGTTGCCGCGAACGGCAGTACGGGGATGCGACATCCATTTAAGATCGAAGACGAACAGTACGGAGGCCAAAACGTATGCGATATTGACGATATTCTGATTCAACATGTCGAGCCCCTACTTCTTTTTAAACATCTTTAGCATCCTGTCCGTAACCAGGAAACCGCCGACCACGTTGATGGTAGCGAATATTACCGCCGCCAGCCCCAGGATCCTGGAAAGCTGGGGGCTTTCCAGCTGCCCCGCCAGCACCAGCGCCCCGATAATGGTGATGCCGGAAATGGCGTTGGAACCGGACATCAGGGGCGTATGCAGGGTAGGCGGCACCTTGGTTATCACCTCGAACCCGACGAATATCGCCAGTATAAATATGGTCAGAACTGTGACAAATATTTCCATAAAATCATTCTCCTCAGGATCTATCTCATGTTATTTATTTTCACGGGATAATACATTGCCGTCGCGGGTTATCATGGTTGCCCGAATGATTTCGTCATCGGAATCGAGCTGAAGCATGCCATCTTTTACCAGAAGCGACATAAAATTCGTCAGGTTTTTGGAATACATCTGGCTGGCATGGTACGGGACGTCCGATGGCAAATTGGCCGGACCGAGGATTTTGACGTCATTTTCTATCACCGTCTCGCCGGCCTTTGTCAGTTCGCAGTTGCCGCCTCTTTCCGCCGCCAGATCCACAATAACCGAACCCGGTTTCATTCCCCTTACCATATCCGCCGTTACCAGTACCGGCGCCTTCTTTCCGGGCACCGCCGCCGTTGTTATGACAACATCGTTTTCCGCCATCACTCTTTTCATCATTTCACGCTGTTTCTGGAGGAATTCCTCGCCCATCTCTTTGGCGTAGCCGCCCCTAGTCTCGGCATCTCCTGTTTCGAGCTCGAGTTCCACGAACTTGCCGCCCAGGCTCTCGACTTGCTCTTTGACAACCGGACGAACATCGTAGGCGTTCACCACCGCGCCCATCCTCTTGGCGGATGCTATGGCCTGCAGACCGGCAACACCGGCTCCCACCACAAATACATGCGCCGGGGCGATAGTACCCGCCGCGGTCATCATCATGGGAAACATCCTGGGAAGAGCTTCCGCCGCTAAAAGAACCGCCCGATATCCGGCGACGGTGGCCATGGAGGAAAGCGTATCCATACTCTGAGCCCTGGTTATTCGGGGCATAAGCTCCATGGAGAAAGCGGACACCCCTTTTTCGGCCAGGCTTTTTATGGAATTGGGTTCGGATAGAGGCTCAAACAGGCCCACAAATACCTGCCCTTTTCTCATCAATTCCAGATCGGATTTCCCGGCATCGGGATTGGCGCCCAAACCCCGGACAAAAAGCATAATATCGGCCGCGGAAAATACCTCGGCGCGACTGCCCGCGATTCTTACGCCCTTCGCTTCATATGCTGAATCCGGATATCCAGCGGCAATTCCCGCTTCTTTTTCGATTATGATATCAAGACCGAATTTCTGAAATTGAGGTACATTGGCGGGAACCAGCGCCACCCTTTTCTCGCGGGGAAACGTTTCTTTCACAATCCCGGCAATCATAATTTAAATCCTTTATCTGATTAGAGTTAAATCTCCCATCATTCACAAGTCAATATAATCGGTAAACTATATTGATATTAAAAGGGTTCCCACTCCATGAATTATATTGCTCCTGATATCAAACGGTTGCCATAAAAACACTAAATTAATGGTGAAAGAAATTATTAAGTTTTTTAATTTTAAGACTTTATTAAGAGCCTTTGATAGTGTATTTTATTATAGTAATTTTAATATTGGGAATAATTCAATAATAACCTGACTCTACAATCTTTTAAGGAGGTTACGCTATGGCTTTTACAGGTGATGAAGATCAGACTATTCAATTGCCTGAAGCTGTGAAATTTACCAAAAATTACCGCGACAGCGTCAACGATGGTGATTTTCTTGGTGGATATTTCAGTAAGCACTCGATTTTTAAAATACTGAACCAGCACAACTGTGTAGGCATCAGGATTTATAACGGGATCGATGACAACGGCAAAAATACATATGTTACAGCGGGTGTGAAATCTGATGAAAAAGATATGACCGACGGGGAGCTGGCCGAATTTGTTATCGGGTGCCCGCCGAAATGTCCCCAGGATAGTCCGCTGGCCGGAACTGATTAATAGCCCGGTGAGAATGATCGCTAATTGATAACCGTGCAGTTGAAGGTGCTTTTTCTGATTTTCTGACTATTAAACTAAAGCGGCGTATTAGACACGGAACTTTAAAATTTGCCCATATGACCAACAAGCTCATCTATGCCGCGGTTTTTAAATCGTTGGTATAATAAAAGTATACCATTTTAATAAATTTTACGTATATTACTTTCGGGTTTGGTGTTTTGTTCAAATTTGATCGACCGATTTTAAAAGATTAAGGCCGCAGCTTTCGATTTTTAATGGCTATGAATACGAGTTTTGTTACAGCGTTATTTTATATAGCCGTCTTCAGTTTCAGTATACCCCTAATAATCGGGGCCATTTACCTTCACCGACTAAATAGACAAATGAAGCTGCTGCTATTACTCATCGCGATCATAGGAATGACCGAATCCATAACATTTTATTATTCAGAAATATTGCTTAGTGATTATCACTGGGTACATCATATATACCTTCCGATTGAATATACCATTCTTACCCTTATATTCTCGTCATGGACGAAAAACCGGCTTTACACAAAACTGTTGAGGATCAGTATTCCGTTTTTCTGGGCGTTCTCAATATTAAACTCGCTTTTTCTGCAAAATTTGAACGAGCTGAACAGCTACCCCATTACATTGAGCTTGATTGTCTATACCGTAATGTCATTACATGTTTTATTCCGGATTATGTCGGAGGATACCGGGCAAATTACAAAAAGCCATATTTTCTGGATTTCCTCGGGGCTTCTGATATTTTCAACTGCTGATCTGGCGTATTTTGCATTCTATTCGCTGGTCAGGGAGCATTATTTGGTTGCCATTTGGGCCATGCACACTATATTAAATATAGTTATGTATATTTTTTATTCAGTCGGTTTCTTCTGTCAGGGAAAGAAATGGGAATAACTTGGGGAATAATCGCCGTAATCGCGGTCACATTCAGTCTTGCGGCCGCCGTAATAATCGGGCTGGGCATCCATAGTGGGAAAATTAGAGAGTCTGAGATTAAGTTCAGGACTCTTTTTCAAAGTGTATTCGATGCCCTGTTTTTAATAAATGGCCGGGGGAGTATAATTGACGTGAATGACTCGGCATGCAGGGTCTCGGGTTATTCAAAAAAAGAGCTTCTAAAAATGAGTATTAACCGGCTAATTCCATCGGATATATCAGCTATTATAAGAGGAAAAAATACAAAAATGGAGTTGGGCGAACTCATATATTTTGGAGAAACGAATCTAAAAAATAAAAATAACGATATTATTTACGTTGAAGTCGGCGGGATCAAGACATTGATAAATAAAGAGGAATATACTCTGGCGAGTTTTAGAGATATAAATGCCAGAAAGCTTGCCGAAATTAAATTGGAAAAGAAAAATATAGCCCTGCAGGAGATATTGGCCCATCTCGAGGAGGAGAAAAAGAGTTATAAAAACGAAATTGTTAGGATCGTAACAGACTCATTATTGCCCTCATTGCAAAGATTAATTAACGACAGGGGACTTGCTAATGATACTTATTACAAAATAATGGAAGAGAATTTGCAAAAACTTGCACTATCAACCGGAGAGGACATTAAGTCATTTTCGAAGTTATCACCCCGTGAGATGGAGATATGCAGCCTAATCAGGAACGGAGGGTCATCCAAAGAGATAGCCAGAGCTCTTAATATATCATTGATAACGGTAAATAAGCATCGTGAAAGAATAAGAAAGAAACTATTTATTTCAAATAAGAATATAAGCTTATCCGAATATTTGAATAGATCATAATGCCCATATAAATATACGTAAAAAATACGTATTTTTGTCGTATTGCCATATTCCCTGCAATGGGGTATTATCCCAGGTGGCGCTAGCCATTACGGGTCCGGACATAACCTGGGTGGGGATATGTCCCGGGCCCGATTTTTTAAAAGAGACAGAAAGAGGTGGTTTCTCTGATTTTGATACTCGCTGTATAGTGCGGCCATAATGTGAAACACTCAATTCTTTGCAAAAATCCGATTTTTCTAAACCTCATTAATATTCCATCCGATTCTATATAATGTAATTATGGCAAGTATCCTAATCATCGAAGACGACCAAAGACTTCGTTTGGCGCTCAAAGAAAACCTGATGTTCCGAGGGTATGAGGTTAACGATGCCTCAAACGGTCTGGAGGGTATAAATAAATTCAAATCCGACAAACCGGATCTCATTGTGATGGATATTATTATGCCGGAAAAAGAAGGAATAGAGACCATAAGAGAGATTAAACGCGATTTCCCCTCGGTAAAGATTATAGCGATATCGGGGGGTGGGACACTTGGCCCGGAGCATTATCTCAAAGTGGCGCTCGCCATCGGAGCAGACAAAGCCTTAAAAAAGCCGTTTCGTACAGATCTTCTGGTTGGTTCAATCGAAGAACTCTTAAACCAATAAAAAACCAAAAAAAATCTTGACATAAAAGCGTAAATTTCTATTTTGCTGGAACAATTATTAGCACTCATCAGTATAGAGTGCTAATTATCAATGTAAGTCGTTAAATGTCAACGAAATTTTACAGTAAAGACTGGCGATTGATCTAACAAAATAGGGAGGAATAAATGAACATCAAACCATTGTCTGACCGTGTGGTAGTGAAGCCTCTGGAGGAAGCTGAGGCGAAAAAGGGATCTATAATTATCCCCGATACCGCCAAAGAGCGTCCCATGCAGGGTGAGGTTATGGAAGTCGGCCCCGGAAA
>CBFCYP010000149.1:0-7812 GCA_965602185.1 uncultured bacterium | reverse complement strand
CCATCAGACGATACGGTGATATTCGTGTGCGGCCCCCCCATGATGCAGATCAATTTGAAAAAACAATTGATCGAACTGGGGCATCCCGGCGAAAAGGTTATATTTCCTTAGAAGAATTTTATATTAACCGTTGTTTAGTTGTTGCCTATACCGGTCAGCATTTTGTCTATAAAATCTTCGGCCGCCATTTTCATATCGAAATTTTTCCTGTCGGACATCCACTGCAAATAAAAACCGTCCCCCGCCGCCACTAAGGAGGCCGATACCGATCTGGGATCGAGATTCTTAAAACTTCCTCCGTCTATCCCCTCCTGCAGCGCCCGCCCGAAAAGATCTCTGTATTGCAGATAAATCCACCTTAAATCAAAGGGAACGTCCGCCTTGCTGTTTCTCAGCCTGATACCGTAGGCCCATAAATCCGGGAGGATTTCAGAGACATCGCTCAATCCCAGGGCCTCGATATCCACATACGCGAATAATCCCGCTTTGAGCTTTTCATGGGGTGACGAAGCCATGGCCATGCTCTGTTTTACGTGCGTATTCATCTGTACCAGCAGGTGATTAAAGACCATCTGTACCAGTTCGTCTTTACTTTTGAAATATTCGTAAATCGTCCCTTTGGCGATACCGGCTTTCTGCGCCACCATCTCCATTTTGGTTTCGAATATCCCATTTTTAGCGAAAACCTTCATGGCCGCTTTTAAAATCTTATCCTTCTTGGCTTCTTTATCGACTTTCCTGGGCATATCCCTCCTCCCTTCACGTCGACTGACCGGTCGGTTTCAATCGTTTATACCGCCTTTCATATCTCGTAGTCAAGCATAAAATTAGATATAACAAGACCTCTATAATTCCCTTGACTATGAGGGCGATTTCGATTTCTATGGGTTTTGTGTTGAAGAAGAATGATTTTTTTGTGATTTAAAGATAGACGGAGGATACGATGGGGAATTTCAAAGTACCGATTCCGAAAAATGAGCCTATATATTCTTACGCTCCGGGCACATCCGACCGGGAAAAGTTGGAGAAAGCCTTAAAAAAACTGAAGGGGATGAAAATCGAGGTCCCCATGATAATCGGCGGCAAGGAGGTCAAAACCGCTGATAAAGTCGATATGACCACCCCGCATGATCACGGTTATGTCCTGGGGCATTATTATAAAGGCGGTAAAAAAGAGGTAGAGGGCGCGGTCAAAGCTGCATTGGATGCAAAAGCTAAGTGGGAGGCCATGGATTGGGCCGACAGGGCATCGGTTTTCCTGAAGGCCGCCGATCTTATCGCCGGGAAATACCGTTATGAGCTTAACGCCGCCACCATGCTGGCGCACGATAAAAATATATTCCAGGCCGAAATCGACGCTGTCTGCGAACTGGTCGATTTCTGGAGATACAACGTCTATTTCGCGGAGCAGATCTATAATCAACAGCCGGACAACCAGCCCCTCATGTGGAACCGGCTGGATTACCGTCCCCTGGAGGGTTTCGTTTTCGCGGTGACTCCGTTCAACTTCGTCTCCATCGCCGGCAACCTGCCGACCTCCCCCGCCATCATGGGCAACACGGTGGTATGGAAACCGGCGTCGAGCGCGGTCTATACCGCGCATTTCCTGATGAAGATCCTTAAAGAGGCCGGTTTGCCCGACGGTGTAATCAACATGATCACCGCTCGTGGGGCGGACGTAGGCGAATTAATCCTGAAAAATCCCAACCTGGCCGGCATTCATTTCACCGGAAGCACCGTCACCTTCCAGACCATGTGGAAGACGGTTGGCGGCAATATCGAGAAATATAAATCGTATCCCCGGATCGTGGGAGAGACCGGCGGCAAGGATTTCGTCTTCGTGCATAAATCGGCCGATATCGCCCAGACCGCCACAGCATTAACCAGGGGCGCGTTCGAATACCAGGGGCAGAAATGCTCGGCGGCATCGCGGGCCTATATCCCCAAATCGATGTGGCCGGATATAAAAAAGATCCTCCTGGAGCAAATCGACGATATGAAAAAGGGCGATCCCGATGATGTCTCCAACTTCTTCAACGCCGTCATCGACAAGGCCGCTTTCAATACTATTAAAGAATACATCGATTTTGCAAAAGCTTCGGGCGACGCCGAGTTGATCTGCGGCGGCGGTTGTGATGATTCGAAAGGATATTTTATAGATCCCACGATTTTCGTCGCCAAAAAGCCCGATTTCAGGCTGATGCGGGAGGAGATCTTCGGGCCGGTCCTGACAGTTTATCTCTACGATGACGACAAGTTCGAAGAGACGCTTCATATCTGCGATAAAACCTCGCCCTACGCCCTGACCGGCGCGATCTTCGCCATAGATAGGGAGGCTATTGCTACGGCCGCGAAGATTCTGCGCAACGCCGCCGGGAATTTCTATATCAACGATAAACCGACCGGGGCAGTGGTGGGGCAACAGCCGTTCGGCGGAGCGAGAGCGTCGGGCACCAACGACAAAGCGGGAAGCTACCTCAACCTGATACGCTGGACGTCTCCGCGGACCATCAAGGAGACTTTCCTCCCACCATCGGATTACAGGTATCCGTTCCAGGGGTAGGTTTAGTCGGGCTCAACCCCAAACCCCGCCTATGGCGGGGGATTGCCACCCGGCGCTGCCCGTTTCAGGGGTAGAATTCTGAGATATGTTTAAAGCGGCGTCAGGAATCCCTTCCTGACGCTATCGCAACCTCATGATGTCGCGGGGTTCCATCATGAGGGATAATAAACCTTATTGTGGTTGGCGTACGTCTCCGTGCGCCAACATTTGCATGGCAGACGAGGACGTCCGCCATTCACAATAGTGAAAAATGTCGGGAATGACAGCTATGTGTCGGGTTTCTCTCCCCGACTAATAGTCGGGGATTCGGAACACCGACCTACGAATCTAATATTCCGCCAGATCGATGGCGGTTTGCAGGATATCCTCCTGCTGGGGGATGCAGATTTCGTCGCCGTCGGGGCCGTAGGCGACACGGGCGTCTTTGGAGGTTATTATTTTAACCGGGGCATCGAGATAATCGAAAGCGGCGTCAGGAACCCATTCCTGACGCTATCGCGCCCTCATGATGTCGCGGGGTTCCATCATGAGGGATAATAAACCTTATTGTGGTTGGCGTACGTCTCCGTGCGCCAACATTTGCATGGCAGACGAGGACGTCCGCCATTCACAATAGTGAAAAATGTCGGGAATGACAGCTATGTGTCGGGTTTCTCTCCCCGACCAATAGTCGGGATTCGGAACACCGACCTACGAATCTAATACTCCGCCAGGTCGAGGGCGGCTTGCAGGATGTCGGCCTGCTGGGGGATACAGATCTCGTCGCCGTCGGGGCCGTAGGCCACTCTGGCATCTTTGGAGGTTATTATCTTAACCGGGGCGTCGAGATAATCAAACAGGTGATCGCCGATATACCCGGCGATTGTCGGGCCGACCCCGCCGTAAAACCTGTCCTCCGATACAATCAGGACTCTGGAGCATTGTTCCACCGTATCTTTAATGGTCTCCCAATCGATAGGTTTTACCGTGCGCAGATCGATTACCCTCGCGGATACGTTTTTCTCCGCCAGCTGTTCTGATACTCTCAGGCATATGGGCAATGTAATGCCGTAACTAATTATAGCGATATCCACGGCCTCCTTGTTGTATACCTCGGCCTCGCCGAACGGTATCAGCTTATCCAGCGGCGGGTATTTGGCCATGATATTGTAGCCATCCCAATCGCGCCGGTTGTATAGCGCTACCGCTTCGCAGAACAAAACAGGGTCGCCGCACACGAAGGCGGTACGCATAAGCCCGGCGGCATCGGCCGCGTTGGACGGTATAACAACATGAAGTCCGGGGATATTGATATAGGTGCCGAGGTTGGCCTCGGAATGCCACATGGCGCCGGCGCCCTGCTTGTATCCGCCATAGGAGGTTCTTATTACCATGGGCATACTGACGTTACCGGCAGAACGCTGATAGGTGGTGGCGATGCGGTCTTTAAGCTGTTGATAACCGGGACTCATGTAGTCGATGAATTGGATTTCGGGGCTGGGGACCCGTCCCTGGTAAGAATGCCCTACGGCGCGGCCCAGTATACCGGCTTCATCCAACTGCGTGTTATAAACTCGCTCCGACCCGAACGCCCGCTGCAGGTTTTTGGTGGTGAGGAAAACGCCACCCTTGCCCCTCAGCTTGTTCATTACCTCCTCGCCCTTCTCGTAGACCTCCCGGGCGAAATCGGCCACGTCCTCGCCAAAAAGAATGACATCGTCGGTCATCATGAATATATCGAAGAGGGTATAATTGATCGCGGTTCTTATGGTCATGGGAGGCTGGTTTTCGGGAAGCTCATCCGTGGGGAAGAATCCTTTTTTATGAAATTCCTTATAACGTTCCTGCCGAATTTCGCCTTTTTCCTTAATCAATTTGTACCAGCGGTCGAAGGCGGTATCCTTATTATAGCTGTAAACCTTTGTTAAAACATTTTCGGGTTTTTTATAATGGATATCGGCGGTAACCTCGGATGATACCACCACGACCTCTTTATCGATCTCATCATATAATACAGCCAGTTCATCCGGCGTGAATAAACCGTCATAGATCATCTCTTTTGCCATTTTCCTGAGGGAATCGTTTTCGATATGGTAATTCTGCAGTTCGGGCTCCATGTAGTGCGCTTGATCATCGGAGCCGGAATGTGAATCCTCGCGGGTGACATTGATATTGCAGATGGCAGGGCCCTTGCCGGAGCGGACGTAATCGACCATCCTCTTGAAAGTCATGATCGATTCTTTTATCTCGGTACCGTCGAAGTTTTCGATCAACAACCCGAATCTTTGGAATCCTTCAAATGATGTCGTGGGATTTCCTTCGGGGAACTGCTCCTGGACGCTGGTGGATATGGCCCATCCGCAGTTGTAGATTCCGAAGATATTGGGAGTATTATTATAGACCGAATAAAATACCGCCCGGTGAAATTCCGGCGATGAGGTAGCTCCCTCGCCTATGGCGCAATAAACAAGCGAATCTTTGCTGAAACGTCCTCCCTCGATTCCCAACTTCCCATCAATAGGCACCTGGCATTTGATCGCCTCGCCGATACCGGCGGCTTCGAGAGCATGCGAACCGGTGGGCGATGCCTGAGGCAGTATCCCCAGTTCGGGATATGACGAATGCGACGGTTGCAGCATACCGCCGTTGGAGCTGGAACGAACGTCGCCGACAGCCTCGTATATTTTCTGCTTTATTGAAACGCCCCGGAACATATCAAAGGCTTTATTTCTGTAGTATCCGACAAACGGTTCGGTGGGGCTGAGAAGATTTGCCGCCACAACGTCTATAAGCTCCTTGCCGCCGCATCCGATAAAAAACCGGCACAGCCCCTTTCTCAGGAGAGTTTTTTCCTCCTGCTCGATTCTACGTGCCAGAACCATGGTTCTATACATCTTCTTAAGAGTCTCTTTATCCAGCTCGCCATACTCCAATAACACATCTTTTTTCTGGGTCCCGGATTTCAGATTGATAATCCAGTCTCGTATTTCAAAGTAAGCCATCTATATCTCCCGTTGAGTTATCGTAATCGAATATTTTCAATCGGTTTTTTCATCATCAATAACGGAACATATGCAATTAACCACAGATTATAACCGATTGTTTCCGAAGGTTCAACCGCTGTTTTTTTCGCGTTATTGTTGCGTATGGACAACATTTTCATTATTTTCGCGGATATTTGATGGGAACCCTTAAACGGAGCGGTAAAATGAAGGATAAAAGAAATGAAATTCTCGCCAAACAACTCCTGGATTATTCTGTTAGACTGAAAAAGGGGGAGATACTTTACCTGGAGATAAAGGGCAAAGATACCTTAGAACTCGGAAAGGAACTGATTAATTACGCCACCAAAAAGGGAGCGGTGCCGTTCTGGTATTACAACGACGAATCGCTCTCAAGGCAATGGATCGGTCAGGCAAAGGATGAGCAGTTCAAGAAACAGGCCAAACTGCACCTGCATCTAATGAAACAGGCCGACGCCTATATCGGCCTGCGGGGTTCGGATAATCCCTTCGACCTGGCCGATATCGACCGGAAGCAGATCGATAAAAACAATTCGCTTTTCTACAAGCTGGTCCATCTTGAAGAAAGGGTCAAGCGGACCAAATGGGTGGTGTTGCGTTTCCCCAACAACGCCATGGCTCAGCTGGCGGAGACCTCGCAGGAATCGTTCGAGAAGTTCTATTATGACGTATGCTGCGCCGATTACGCCAGGATGTCCCGGGCCATGAATCCGCTGGTGAGGCTGATGGCCAAAACCGATAAGGTGCATATTACAGGACCGGGAACTGATCTTAAGTTTTCTATTAGGAATATACCGATTGTGAAATGCGACGGCACCAGGAATATTCCCGACGGCGAGGTTTATACCGCGCCGGTGAGAAATTCCGTTAATGGGACTATAAAATTCAACACGCCTTCGCTGTACCAGGGAGTAGTATATAACGACATTCAATTCACTTTCGAAAAAGGGAAAATCGTCAAGGCGACCTGTTCCGGCGACAACAAGAAGCTGAACAAGATACTGGATACCGATCCCGGCGCCCGTTATATCGGGGAGTTCGCTATCGGCGTAAATCCCTTCATAATGCATCCCATGAAGGATACCCTTTTCGACGAGAAGATCGCGGGGTCGTTCCATTTCACGCCGGGCCAGTGTTATGACGAAGCTCCCAACGGCAACAATTCCGCCATCCACTGGGACCTGGTGATGATACAGCGGAAAGATTACGGCGGCGGGGAGATAAATTTCGATAACAAACTGATCAGGAAAGACGGCGTCTTCACCGACGCGAAATTAGAGAAAGCGTTTTCGAAGTCAAACCTGAAGTCGAAGGGGATGTAGGCCCTATTTGTTGCCTTTTTGTGTGGTCAAGTCCCCGTACTTGACCGCCGTATCGCCGTCAGATACGGGGATCTGACGGCACGTTGTATCATTTTAAAAATACCACCTTTCTCGATGTCTCACCATTTGATGTCCGTGCTCTAATAAAATAAACTCCCGACGATACAGAATTGCCGTTATCATCGGTAGCATCCCACAAAATCGTTCCCCCCTTTCCTGAAATGGTTAATGCTTTAATTAAGCGGCCGGTTATGTTGTATATACCTATATTACCTCCTTCGATATCATTATAGGTTATCATCGTTTTAGCATTGAAGGGATTGGGGTAAGTGCTTAAATATATATTTTCAGGTTTTGGATTTTCGTTTTCAAATGTTGGCGCGGAGGGATCGTTAACACAATAGTATAAACCGGGAGCGCTAAGCCGCATATCTCCCCATAAGACGTGTATCTTATCTCCAGTAGAGCACGATATCGGGGAGTGAGAATCATAGTTAGCATAGGATAATCTCTCTTCTTCTGTCCACGTCTGCCCATAATCGTAACTGAAAATAACCATTACTTCGTTATTGCCGCCCCCGAATCTTGTATCCTGCCATGTAGCCACGATTAGGCTGTCTTTTACATAGATGCTTCCTCTCCACACCTTATGCAAATCCGTTAATACCTGTTCTTCTCTCCAGGTTTCTCCGGAATTGAGACTCTGCCTGATAAACAGATCACCGGTAAACATATAAGGGCTGTATTTATAACCCATCCAACAGATCACTACATGACTGTCCTGAACCGCGACGAAAGGCACCTGTGCCCCCGAGGAATCGTTGGCTATATCTATCTCATCCGACCAGGTCTGGCCCATATCGGTGCTGCGGGAATAACGGCAGGAAATAGGGCGATTCTCGTTGACCCATACGAGATAAACGTT
>CBFCYP010000148.1:0-7955 GCA_965602185.1 uncultured bacterium | reverse complement strand
TCCCGGCATTTTAGTCCCCTTCTAATTAATTTTATTGTGTTCGTACACAATATAATATTGAAAATTATAATGTCAATAGATATTTACATTTCCCGGCGGTCCGCGCGCCCTTTCCGCAAACAACGTGGATGGGGGGGGGCGATGATTCCATGTTCGGAATCTGTAACATTCCCGGCCTTAAGCCGAATAGTATCAAATACATATTTCATGGCGCTGCGCACTTCTAAAAATTATAACTCTCCCCGCCAAACCCGGCGGGAAAGATCCTCGGAAGCACAATAATATCGGATGATTCTAATCTAAAAAATGTATATGAACCGTAGAAGTCAAGGAAAATATCAAACTTTCGCGGGGCAGATCCTGTTATATCCGCATCCGCCGCATTTATAACTGTCGGGCGTTGCGGTGAAATCGGATTCTTTTATCTCCTCGATTTTTTCCGTTAGATTTTCTTTGATTTTTTTCAGATCATCGGGAGATTGCGCCTGCGAGTAGGGCTCGGTTTCGGTGAGAAACATATATGTTACCTTCGAGGGATACTCGCCGTAAAGCTCTTTGCAGGCCAGCGAGTATATGGGAAACTGGAAATCGGATTTAAGTTTGGTTTTATCGAGTTTGCCGGTTTTGTAGTCGATGATTTCGTAACCGTCAGGAGTGGTATCAATTCTATCTATCTTTCCGGTTATTTTTATCCTAGCGGCGTCATACCCGAATTTTTTCTCGACCTCCTTCGGGGTTCCGTCCAACTGCGACTGCGCCGAGAGAAAATTGCCGAATAGGACCGGGGCTCTCTGTTTGAGCCTCTCCTTCCGGTCAGGGTCGGCCAGCCCTATCCTTTTCCATCTTTCATTAAAATTCGAAACGAGCTTTTCAACGGTGATCTTCTCTCCCGCAATCAGGGATTTCCCGGCCTCCTCCAGCACGTTATGAATTGCGCTTCCGAACATCATGGCGGGTGTCGGCGGGGACGGCGCCCGGAGTATCTTTCCGAAATAAAACTGCAAGGGGCAGGTATCGAAAGAATTGATATCGGTGTAAGAGAGCGACTCAAAAGGCACGCCTTGAAGCGTTTCAGGCTTCCGAAATTCTTCTTCAATGATTTTATCCCATAATATTACAGGCAGATCGGCCAGGCCGGCCAAAAAGTAATTTTTTAGTTTTTCGAATTCCTCCGGCGTATCCGCCATCGTTTTCATGGCGTTCCAGGCTTTTAGGATCGCCGACGGCAAGGTTGTTCTGGGATTGTCATCAATCGGGATTAAAACACTGCCGGCGCTTTTATTGATATCGATCGCGCGCATCGATTTATCGGGCAATATTTCCAGGGGAGCGATTTGCTCTGTTATACAAACATGGTCGATATTCTCGGTCTCCAGAAGCTGTTTGACGAACCTCGAAACGCGGGATCTTTTCTTGTCGACACCGTAAAGATATAATTTACTTTCGGCGCGGGTCATGGCCACGTATAACAGCCGTCTTTCCTCCTGAAGTCTGAAATCTCCCGCCGGCAGTTCGTCTTTGTATAACTCTTCCGGGAATTCCACGCTCGTCGGGCGCGTCGAACCGGGGAATTTCCTGTCAGCCAATCCGATAACAAACACTATGGGGTATTCGAGCCCCTTGGAGCCGTGGATGGTCTGCAAAATCACGGGAGCGTCCGGGTTCTCGAGCGATAGCCCGCTTTCCTCGTCCCCGATTGATTTGTACCACTGAAGATATTCCAGGAACCCGACATGTGACCCGCCGCCGGATTCGGTCGCGTAGGTATCGGCGGCCTTTAAAACCTCCGCGACTTCGTGCGCCGCTTTTTGGTCGGTCACCTTACCGCCTGATATCAGTTTTGACATGAGGCCTGAACGATCGATTATAATCTCCAGAAGCTGCAGAGGATTTTTATCTTTTTTTAAAGATATCAATCCCTCGATAAACTCGATAAACTGCCCGATGGTCTCAGCCTGGTTGACATCCAGTTCCGATACAAAAGATGATAGAATATTGACCGGCTCGCCCGATTCGCGCGACAGGCGATAACCTATCTCGCGTTCGGTTTGAGGCGAGAGACCGGGCACGAAATCATGTAACAACGCGTTCAGAATATCCCCGCGGACGGGATCGACAATAAACTCGTATAACGATTGCAGCGTGGCGGCCGGTCGCGACTGCTGTTCCTCGAGGATTTTATCGTAAGAAAACTGTATGCCCCTTCTCTGTAACGCCCTCACGAGACAGTCTTTCTGATTTCTTTTTCTGAATAGTACCGCGATGGAGGCGGGCGTTTTGTAGGTATCATCCTGTAACAACAACTCAATTTCGTTGGCGACAGATTCGGCCTCGGTGTGATCGTCCGGGCAGATTCTGACCGCCACCTTATCCGCCCCGGCTTCATCCGCGGTCATCTTCTTCTCGGGATCGAAACGAGCGTCAGGCTCGATCTCGATGAGCGATTGCGCGGCTGTCACGATGTTTTTCGTCGAGCGATAATTATGTTCCAGCTTGAAAGGCTTATTGCCGGGAAAAAGCTTGTGAAACATAAGAAACGAGCCGAAGCTCGCGCCGCGGAACCGGTATATGGCCTGGTCATCGTCGCCGACGACCGTGATGCCCGTCTTGCCGCCGGAAAGATAATAGAGTAGCTCCACCTGGGCGTAGTTGGCGTCCTGGAACTCGTCCACCAGGATATATTTATACCTCTGCCTCAAGGACGCCCCCACGATCTTATGATCTTTCAACAACCGGTGCGCCAGGAAGATCATATCGGCATAATCGATAATACCGCCGGTTTCGGTTCGATTGAGCTCGCCGAAATCCGATTTTATCAGTTCGTAGTTTTCGTATACCTTTCCGGCCTCGAGAATCTTGCCCCACCTGTCGCGGGCAACCAGGTGATCGTCGGAATGGCTATCGGCGGGGATTTCGTCGAGCTTGTTTTGGGCAAATTCAACCACCTCGGCCGGAGTAACCAGCTCGTCCCTGGCGCGCTCGATGAAGCTCTTGATATCGCCGTAGACCCGCTCCGGCTGTGACGTGTCCAGTAGCCTCGATTCCGGCAGCTTGCCGATGGCCGCCTTGAGGACTTGCCACAGCCGGTACTCGCTGGCCTTGACCACCTCGCCGCCCAGGCCGATCAGGCGCCCAAACTCGCTAATGATATCCATACCAAAGGAGTGGAAAGTCATCACCTCCGGGGCCGATTTCGCCTTCCCGGTTCGACCGGGCTCACCGCTAACGGCCATCCGCTCCTCCAACTCGGCCTGGGTTCTGGTGGAGTAGGTGATTACCAGAAGAGATTCCGGCGCGAAACCTTTCTCCTCAATGAGGTATTTGGCTTTGGCCACGATCACCCGGGTCTTGCCGGAACCCGCCCCGGCCAGGATTATCTGCGGGGCGCCGAGGAATTCGACCGCTTCTTTCTGGGCGGCGGAGAGTTGCATGGGGGTAAGATAAAATAAGCGGAACCGGGTGTCAATAGGAGTTTACAAAGGGCATTTTTTGTCGCAATTTCGATGGAATATTTTTGTTAAATGGTTGTAAAATGGGTGGGAGATGGAGAAGATAAAATTAGTATTGGTAGCGCCGCTACTTATGGTCATATGTTTATTAGGTTGCCCCGGATCGATAAAATATAATTGTGGAGACCAATACTACACTTGCGACGAAATTTTCAGCACATTGCCTTATACAAATCCGATAAGATTCGATCCATTTAATGATGTCATTTTATATGCCGACGGCACGCTGGTTCAGAAAACTTGGAGAAGTCATAATTCCTATGACCTTAATCAGATTTGTGGCAGCGATACTATCATCGACATCGGGTTTTATGATCAAGAATTGAGAATAAGAAATAGTGTGCCGGACAGCATACCGATACATTATGATGGTTTTGTCGTGGCATTATCCCCGGTTGCCTGTTATAAACTTCTTTGGTATGATGATCTGGAATTCCGCTTCGGCGATACAGGGCCCGACTCTGTTAGGTTAATAGATGCGATTGATCTGGATATCGACCATCTGCAAAAAATATATATAATTGATAGAGGCGATTATTCTATAAAGATTTTCAATAAAGAGGGTGCGTTTATATCAAAGATATCTAACATTGGTATTCCCAAGCGATTTAAAATATATGATGAAATGATCTGGTTGCTTGATGGTGCCGACAATTCGATTAAACAATATTCAATGGACGGTTTATATTTAGGCCAGGTTATATCTGGAGATTATTTTGAGGATATAGTCGCATTTAAACCTTATTACTCTTCCATCTGGCTATCAGATATGGGTGGTAGTAGAATTATTTACAAAAATATACATGGGAATATAGTAGCTGAATTTCAGGGACATTTTTGCTTTAAAGATGCGATTTTTAATATAGATAAAATAGTAGACCTGGCTGACGGAGTATCTGTTGTCGATATGGAAAATGATCAAATTGTGATTTTCGTACATGAATGATATTAAAAATTTATGGATTTTCTACTTAAATGAAAGATAATATTACTAAAGAAGCTATTTGGTTTTTTTTGATCTTTGTGACGTCTGTCATAATGATTAATTTATTTACCTTCAATAAAGCCTACGCTTTTGAAAAAGCTAATTACATGGCTAAGATCGGGGCGGCTTTTCCTGAAAATAGAAATCCTTTGAACCATTATTGGCTGGAAGGGTTTACATTAGGCTTGGGACGGCGGTTGCCACTGGATTGGCCAGGTAAGGAAGTGGATTATTGGCTGAATGGGGAAATAACTAAATTTGGTTTTAATAAAGAATCTTCATTTCCTATTAGATCATATTATTTTAATGCTGTAAACGATTTTTACGGGGATCCGGTTTATTTTTATTATATTTATCTGCAAATCAGAATATCTTTCATTGACCCGTCCAAGCAGGCGGTTCCATATATCCATTACGGTAATGGATACTTCCATAGATCGAAGACGATTCTTAAATCAAATCTTCCCAATCTATCATATTCCGAAATAAAAAACAAAGGTGCCTATGGATCGTCAATGGGCGTCGGTATAGATTTTAAAATCAATAAGCGAGCCAGGTTTTTAATTGATTTTAGTATTTGTGGCGGCGCGACCTCTCCTCTCGAATCCATGGCCTCGATTTGGTCAATGGCATTTTTATTCTGGTAAATTAATATTTTCATCCCTAAATTTACAGGTGATTGTATTCCCTCCCCCCTAACCCCTTGACTATCCCCATGCCACCCCTTAAATTGCCGGGATTGTTCGATACTCCGCCAGGGGCGGGGTCGATTTTAAAAACCGGGTGACCGTATGAACCTGCCGAATTTTCTGACATTATCGAGAATACTCCTTTCGCCGGTATTTCTGATTCTGATGCTGTTCGACAGTTTCCTGCCCCGGTTGATCGCGCTGATTGTCTTCGCGGTGGCGGCGTTGACCGACCTGGCCGACGGCTACTACGCGCGCAAGATGGGCGACGTGACCAGCTTCGGGCGGTTCATGGACCCCATCGCCGACAAGATCCTGGTCTCCATCGCCCTACTTACCTTTATCTCTCTCGGCTATATCCGCGACTGGATGGCGATTATAATTGTTGCCAGGGAATTCATCATTACCGGGCTTCGTTCCATGGCGGCCTATAAGGGAGAGGTTATATCCTCGACCCTTCTGGCCAAGTTGAAAACCGCCACCCAGATGATCGCCATATCGATAATCATGGCCTACGCCGCTTTCGAACCCTTGATCGCCTCCAGGCTTGTGGCTGAAAAGGTTATTAACGAATGGCTGGTGCCGCTTTTCGGCGTTCACTTAAACCTCTTTGACCTGATAATTCTCATTCCGCTAATTCTGACCGTCTGGACCGGGATCCATTACCTGGTCAGATGGGGAGGCCTGTTCAAGGGATTGCTGAGATGACGGATACCGAAAATCAGGATGTTAAAGTCGGATTTGGCATAAAACTTGTTGCCACGTTTTTCTATTCGGGTTATCTGCCTAAAGCGCCCGGGACCTGGGCCTCGGGATTTACCGCCATAATTCTCTTTTTCATCTGGCCGCAATTCTGGGTCTACCAGCTTATAGCGATAGCCGCGGTCTATTTTATAGGCGCGTATGTAAGCGGCAAGGCCGAGGGGCATTTCGGGCATGACGGCAGGCCGATTGTAATCGATGAGGTCATGGGACAGATGGTGGCCCTTTTCATGGTACCGCAGAAATTCCTGCCCTTTTTCCTCGCCTTTGTATTTTTCAGATTTTTCGACGTCGTAAAACCGCCGCCCATTAAGGCCTGGGAATCGTATCGCAAGGGATGGGGTGTGATGGCCGACGATCTCGCCGCCGGATTCTACGCCGCCTGCCTGCTTCAGCTGATCCTTGTTTTTCTGAATAAATGGAATATCGATTATATATAATGATGCATACGAAATATGATTTCGGGAGGGTATTACGAAAGCTGAAATAATCACTATAGGCGACGAACTCTTATACGGTCATACTATCGATACCAACGCTCCCTTTATATCCGAAAAGATCACGGCGGCGGGAGCGCAGGTGAAATGGCGCACCACTGTGGGCGACGAGCAGGAGATTCTTACCGAGGCGATTGCTAAAGCGATGCAGAGAGCGGATATGGTTATCGCCACCGGGGGCCTGGGGCCGACCAACGACGATATTACCAAAAAGGCGATATGCCGCTATTTTAAACGCCCGTTGATTTTATATGATAACGTTCTGAAAAAAATAGAGAAGCGGTTCAAACAGCGCGGCATCGAGATGCCCGCCATAAACCAGAACCAGGCGCTACTGCCCCAGGGAGCGACTTTTATTGATAATGAAGTAGGTTCCGCAGTCGGCATAGCTATTGAGGAGGATGGAAAACTGTTTGTGGCGATTCCCGGGGTTCCGTCGGAGATGAAGCCGATGATCGAGAGCTGGGTAACGGATGAAATCAAGAAGAGATCCGGCGGCGTGGTAACAATTCATAAGAAGTTGAGGACTGTCGGAATTATCGAATCGGCGCTTTACGAAAAAGTCTCCGATCTCATCGATCCCAAAAAACAATCGCGGCAAGCCAAAATATCGGTGGCCTTTCTGCCCTCATGGCGCGGTGTCGATTTAAGATTGACTGTTACAACCGCCAAAGAGGAGCTTGGCCGAAAAAATATCGAAGCCCTGGAGGGGAAAATCGTCGAGCGGATCGGCAAATACCTTTACGGCCGCGGCGAGGTGAATCTCCCTGAAGTGGTCGGCGAGCTTCTGAAATCGAAAAGGATGACCCTCGCCGTGGCCGAATCCTGCACTGGCGGGCTGTTGGGCAAGATGATTACCGACGTCTCCGGATCGTCGGATTATTTCCTCGGCGGCGTGATAGCCTATTCCAACGAGTTGAAGATGAAGCTTTTGTCTGTTCCCCAGATCATTCTGGAAAAATACGGCGCGGTAAGCAAGGAGTGCGCGTCATATATGGCGGAGGGGGTGATCCAGGCGCTGGGGGCCAATATCGGCCTCTCGATTACCGGCGTGGCAGGGCCGACCGGCGGCACCGAGGAGAAACCGGTGGGGCTGGTTTACGTGGGGCTGGCGGTTCCCGGAGATACAAAGGTAAAAGAATGCCGGCTCGGCAACCACCGCGAGAACAACCGCGACAGAAGCGCCGTCACCGCCCTGGATATGGTCAGGCGGTATTTACAGGGGATTGAATAGAACTAATATATCTCGTTTTGTCGGGAGCGCAGTGCTCCCGACCTACCCGCTGGATATGGTCAGGCGGTATTTATCAGGGATTGAATAGAATTAATATATCTCGTTTTGTCGGGAGCGCAGGGCTCCCGACCTACCCCCTTAAATATTTTTTTTCTAGCATATCCTGGGCAGCAGCTCGCCCACCGGCATATCGACAATACGCCAGCCGCCGATGCCGGTCTGCATTGATACCATGCGGGGATTTTCCGACACGACCTCGCCGATTATCGCCGCATCTTT
>CBFCYP010000147.1:0-7974 GCA_965602185.1 uncultured bacterium | reverse complement strand
GACTGCCCTCCGCCAGGTATTCCCGCGCGTGAAATCAAGAAAACGGAAACTCTCGATGTTTTTAAGGGCAAAACCGAATCGCAGAAAGGATTCAAGCGGAAATAATTAAAACCGAAAATTCCGTAATGAAATAGCGGTTTTGGCTTAAAACCTTTTAATCGGGTCTCTCAATCGGGAGACCCGATTAATTTTATAAATAACTTACAACCTGGGTCGTATTTAAAAACCCGGAGTGCCGCTAAAATTTAAATCTTCCGAACCTTAACGCTCCGGAACGGTCGTTATAATCACTTTCGGTTATATTAAAAAATACGAGGTTAAAATCTCTTCTGATAGGAATGGCAGTTGGGCTGACCGTTATTTTTCTCGTAATAATCCTGATGATAATCCTCGGCATTCCAGAACGGGCCCGCTTTGACCACCTCCGTGGCCACTTCATAGTCTTTATCTTTCAATATCCCTATCAGCTTTTCAGTGATTTTTTTCTGATTGTCATCCGTATAAAACACGGCCGATCTATACTGCTCACCGATATCCGGACCCTGACGATTAACCTGGGCGGGGTCGTGAATCTCGAAGAATAGCCTGGCCATTTTTTCATATGATGTTTTCTCAGGATCATATACAACCTCAATCGCCTCCGCATGACCGGTGTTGGTATAGGAGACCTCCTTATAAGTCGGATTCTCTTTTTCTCCCCCCATATATCCCACGGTGGTTGAAATCACTCCTTCGGCATTCTGGAAATAGTATTCAACCCCCCAGAAACAACCGCCGGCGAAATAAGCCTTCTCATACTTTTCGGTTTTCTTTTCGGGAATAAAATTCATGGAGATGGAATTAACGCAATGTCTTATGTTCTTATCCGTAAAACCCTCGCCCTCGAAAACGTGCCCCAGGTGCGCCCCGCAATTATTGCAAAGGATCTCCGTTCGCACTCCGTCGGCATCCCCTTGACGTTTGACGGCGCCCGGGATTTCATCATCGAAACTCGGCCACCCGCATTGCGAATCAAATTTAGCCGTAGATTTGTAAAGTGGAGCGTCACATCTCTTACAGACGTAAGTTCCTTTTTCCCAGTTATCATAAAAAATCCCGGAAAAGGATCTTTCTGTGCCCTTGTTGATAATGACGGCCTCTTCTTCCGAAGTTAACTCATTGTAATTCATATCCGCATCTTCCAGTTTATCTGATGAAATAACTATAAATGTCATACCGGCTAGAAATATCATAACCAGCGTCATTTTAAATATCGACGATGCCAGTTTCCCAAAAATTTCCGTTAATCTTTCCATTCTATTAATATAAAATCAGCCATAGGGTAAATTGTTCCCTCAAACCCCATTTCTCACTCATGGTTAACATTGTTTGATATTGCAATATTCAGGCCCAACGCCTATCTTTTCACGAACATATGAACGAGAATCGCACTACCAAGAGAGCAGCCCTGATCGTCGCCACCGTGAGTTCTTTTATCGGGCCTTTCATGGGTTCATCCGTAAATGTCGCCCTTCCATCAATCGGTCAAGAATTCTCCATGGGCGCGGTTCTGCTCGGATGGGTGAACACTGCCTACCTGCTTGCCGCTTCCACCTTCCTTATCCCTTTCGGTCGATTGGGCGACATCTATGGGAGGAAGAGAATATATATGTGGGGGGTGCTGGTATTCACTTGTTCGTCAATTCTTATCGCCAACTCGGGCTCCGGTTCCACCCTAATACTGTTCAGGGTCCTGCAGGGATTCGGGGCTTCGATGATCTTCGCTACAGGTATGCCGATATTAATTTCGGCGTATCCGGTGGGAGAAAGGGGCAAAGCCCTGGGGATCGCTGTGGCCGCCGTCTATCTCGGTCTCTCGGTTGGACCATTTTTCGGCGGGATCATTACTCAGCATCTGAGCTGGCGATATATCTTCTGGCTTAATCTTCCACTCGGCCTGATTCTTCTGGCAGTCATCTTCTTTATGCTTAAGGGTGATTGGGCGGAGGCCAGAGGAGCCAAATTTGATTTCACCGGGTCCATGATACTGGCGTTTTCCCTGCTGGCTACCATGTATGGTTTTACAAATCTACCGGAGCTCTACGCGTTTTTCTTGATCGTTTTCGGGCTATTGGGCATCGCTTCCTTCGTGATTTTTGAATTACGTACATCGAATCCGGTGATGGATATAAACTTATTCCGATTCAACACCATATTCGCCTTTTCCAATCTGGCGGCATTGATTAATTATGCCGCCACTTTTGCGGTCGGTTTTCTGTTGAGCCTCTATTTGCAGAGGCTAAAAGGACTGTCCCCGCAGGAAGCGGGCTTGGTATTGGTTTCCCAACCGATCATTCAGGCTATCTTTTCCCCTCTTGCGGGACGGCTGTCGGATAAAACCGAGCCGCGGACCGTCGCCTCCCTGGGTATGGCTCTGACCTTCGTCGGACTGGTGATGTTATTTTTCCTTAGTTCCGATTCGTCCATAACATACATAATAGCCTGCTTGGTAGTCCTCGGATTCGGTTTCGCCTTCTTTTCTTCCCCCAACACCAACGCCATAATGAGCTCGGTGGATAGGCGTTATTTCGGCGTGGCCGGAGCCACAGTAAGCTCCATGAGACAGGTCGGTATGATGTTTTCCATGGGAATTGTGATGATGATCCTGGCACTGTTTCTGGGGGATTCCCCCATAACTCCCGAAAATCAGGAACAATTCATGACCAGCATAAAGATAGCCTTCGCGGTGTTTGCCGTTATGTGTTTTGGAGGGATTTTCGCCTCCCTGGCCAGGGGCAAACTCAATAGAAGTTAGATTACGTAATCGAAGATATCTGGTTAACGTTCGTAGCGGATGGCAAGACTGTAAAATGTATTATATAAAATTACAGTTTACGTCTTTTATTTTCCGGGAACTTTCAAGGCCGAATTGGAGCTTTTTATTCCGGCCTTTCCAACACCTTAGAGTATATCGGCCGTACCCGGATTTTTAGAAAGGAGAGGATATGAAAGTCAAAGATATTATCGCTATAAAGGGATCTACAGTTTACACCGGTTCCTCATCTTTCACGGTTAAAGATACTCTGGATGTTTTGCTCAAACATAAGGTCGGGGCGTTGGTTATTGTGGATGACACTAAATGCCCGGTAGGTATAATAACCGAAAAAGATATTTTGTATCTGGCCTGCAAACATGAAAACTGGCGGGATTTGACTGTAGGCGAGAATATGACCTCCGATCTCATAATCGGTCTTCCCGATGATGATGTCGAGTATATTATGTCGCTTATGACCTTGAACCGGTTCAGGCATGTGCCCATACTGCAGGACGGCAAACTCGCCGGCATAATTTCTATAGGGGATATAGTAAAGGCTCAATTGAAAAACGTCAAAGCGGAAAACAGGCATCTGAGCGATTATATCATGGGAAAATATCCCGCCTGATCGAATTAAATCGCTTATATTTTATAATCGTCAAGTTGACGCGCCGGCAGGAACCCTTTCCTGCCGGAATGAAAAGCCGTCGGGAGCACGGGGCACCGACCTACCTGACTCCAGTTTTTTTAAATTAATTAATAATACTCAAAATCGGTCAAGTTCCGGTTTTTATTATATCCAGCTTATCGATTATATATTGCGCCAGTTCGGTAATATTATCCCGCCTGAAATTTCTTATTTCGGGAATCGTGACGCCGTCATTGACAACCGCGAAAAGCATCGAATCCCCCGTGTATTCTGATTTTCCATCCGAGTCAATACATTCGATCACAGGGGCGTCAAACTCCCCGGTACCTTCCAGAATAAGCAGATCGATCCCTCGATACAGGATATCATAAATTCTCTTTCTATCCTCTTCGGTTACCCCACTCGCATGACAAACGAACTCGCCCGGGGAAATTAACACCGCCGATTCGCATCCGGCCTTACGATACCGCCAGGTATCCGTATCGGAACGATCGAATTCGTGATCGTGTGAGGTTGTTTTCAGGGCAGCGACTTTAAAACCCTTCCCAGTAAACTGCCTTGCGAGCCCCTCTATCAAAGCAGTTTTTCCACTCTTTTTATTTCCCACTATCCTGAGCTTTTTTACCATGATCAGTCTCAATCCGTTATGATATCACCGGGTAAATTTATATTTTTAAGGCTGTTTATACCGCCATCCGGAAAAACTGTCTTGCATCTCAAACGCTTTAATCCCTCCGAAATCATCAGCTCGCTTTTGCCTAATTGATCCCGCCATAATGGAGCGGTCCTGCTATGATAAAGAGCGACCAGAGGCTCCGGCCTCTCATCGGCGGTGAGCGAAATGAAATCAAAGGACTCATCGGCTGCCGACACCAACGACTCAAGATCCCGGACCGTAATATTGGGCAGATCGACCGCCAGCATCAAGCCCCACGCGGTCTCGCATTTTTCCAGGGCGGCGACCATGCCACCCAGAGGGCCTGAATCTTTTCGAGCATCCTTTATTATGAATCCGGTGTCAATCTGAAAATCATTGAGATTATCCCCCACTACATAGGGATGCCGCCCGAGAAGTTCCTCCAGAATACCGATCGTCCTTTCAATTAATGTTTGGCCTGAAATCAGGATTTTCCGCTTATCTCTTCCGAACCTCTCGCTCTTGCCGCCGGCTATGACAAAACCGGTAACAGCCGATTTCATCTGGCCTGATCCATCCATTCGATATCCACTTCCGTGCCTTTGCTGATAATTCTGGTCCCTCCTTCAACAAGTATGAAACCGTTTATCCCTTTTATGGATGCCAGCCGCCCCGATTGCTGCCGTATGGAGGGAAATACTGTTACGCCGTTTTTATTTTCTTCAATATGCGCGCCGATTACACAAAAACGGCTCCCCTTTATGGATAAGTCAGCCTCTAGTTTGGCCCTTGCCTTATGCGGGCGATATTCCAGCCCGCAGAGTCTGGCGATAATCCGTCTTGCGTGGAGATGGTACCCGACAATAACGCTCACCGGGTTACCCGGCAAACCCAGAAGCCATCTACCCTTTATCCTGGCCAAAAGCACAGGTTTTCCCGGTTTTACGAATGTCTTATGGAATAATATCTTTCCTCCGATTTTTTCTATGGCGTTGGGAATGAGATCGAAATCTCCCATCGAAACGCCGCCCGACGAAATCAACAAGTCGCAATCGCGCACATTATCCTCAAGGGCTTTGCATAATTCATCAAACTCATCAGTCGAGGTTTTAAAGCTATGAGAAATCTCATGACCGTCCTTTTTCAGAAGCGACCTTAATACGTAATCGTTGGAACTGTATATCTTTCCTCGAGGAAGCTCTTTCCCGGGCATAACCAGCTCCGAGCCTGTGGATAATATCGTAATTTTCGGTTTAGGTATAATCTTCACGTCAGTTTTGCCGATAGATGCCAGAATACCGATGGCTATAGGATCCAGCAGTGTACCCTTTTCATAAAGCAGTTCGCCCTCCTTTATATCATCCCCCACGGGGCGAACAAAGTTATCTCTGGGCGGTTTGCTTTCGATTTTTACGCGATCATTATCGATAGATACATCCTCGATCCTGATAACTGAATCCGCGCCATCCGGCAGCGGCGCCCCGGTCATAATCTTGGCGGAATATCCTTCCCTCAGGATATCGTCTGATGAGTCCCCGGCGGCGATAATTTTCTGAATCGGCAACCGCCACGGCCCGGAGCCTTCCAAATCTGATAGTCTTACCGCAAATCCGTCCATCGCGGAATTGGCGAACTGAGGAACATTTATGGGCGATATGATATTTTCCCGGAGCGCGCATCCCAGAGCTTCAAGTAACGGCACCGAGACCGGCCTAAGTCCCGTTACCTCTTTTTCAATTATTTCAAATGCTTCCTCTAATTTAATCATTCTCAAACATCTCCCGTCAATATGGTTAACCTCCAAATATGTAAAATTATCATTGTCCCGGCAACCCCAAATATTAGTACACCATACCCGAAATATCTGTTATTGTAGATCAATTATCCTTATGATTTAACCTTTAAAAATTGTATTGATTAAAAACAAAGATTCTTTATAATAAACCCCTTGTTGATAGTGGTGTCAGGCTTTTGGATCAGGTAAACTTTTGGAAAGAATGCGGCTTGCGGAAAATTACTAATTTTGGTGAATTATCACTGAAAACATTCTCATATAGGTTTATAAACATCATCGGCAAACTTCACAAGGAGGCCCGGCCTGATCAGGATTAATGACAACTTTTGCAAGGGCTGTAATATCTGTATCGAGTTCTGTCCTTTGAATGTGTTCGAACACTCCGACAAATTGAACAGGAAAGGTTACTATGTTCCCGTTGTCGCGAGGGAGGAAGATTGCAACTATTGCGGTATCTGCGATCTCCTCTGCCCGGAGTTCGCCATAGTCTTAACGAAAGAAAAGAAAAAAAAGAAAGATGGCGTTAAGCGAAAATAGAACGCGTTACCTGAAACGGCTGGAAGGCAACACCTACTTTCTCCTGGGTGATGAGGCCTGCGCCTTCGGAGCCATTTACGCCGGATGTGACTTCTTCGCCGGATACCCCATCACACCCGCCAGCGAGATAGCCGAGCGGATTGCCGAGGAGCTCCCCAGGGCAGGCGGATTCTGCATCCAGATGGAGGACGAACTGGCCAGCATGGGCGCTATCATAGGAGCCGCCTGGACCGGTGCCCGCTCCATGACCGCCACCAGCGGGCCCGGCTTCTCCCTCATGCAGGAAAATATAGGGTACGCCATCATGACCGAAACGCCCTGCGTGGTGGTCGACGTCCAGCGGTCGGGACCGTCCACAGGCCAGGCCACCAAGCCCGCCCAGGGCGACGTTATGCAGGCCCGCTGGGGTACACACGGCGATCATAACATTATCGCGCTCGCTCCCAACTCCGTGCAGGAATGTTTCGATCTGGTATTGGAATGCTTCGATCTCGCCGATACCTACCGGACCCCGGTAATCTTCCTCATGGATGGCGAGATAGGCCATATCAGGGAAAGCGTAACCATGCCCCGACTATCATCTCTTAAACACGCTCGAAGAAAACCCGCCAAACCGGGAGAGGATGTTTTCGGCGGATCGGAACTTGTGCCCGGCATCGTTCATTACGGCGAAGGGCGATTCGTGCATGTTACCGGCTCCACGCATAAAGCCAACGGCATGAGAGATGTCACTACCCAGGGCGTGCACGATACTCTCATTCGACGGGTATATAAAAAGATCGATGATAACCGCGAGAAGATAATAAAGGTAGAAAAAGATATTTGTGAGAGCGGCAATAGCCGTATTGGAGTCATATCCTATGGCGCATCGTCAAGGCCCTCTCTCGGGGCGGTAAAAAAAGCGCGATCCGAGGGTAAGGATATCGATTTCCTCAGGCTGGTTACTATCTGGCCCTTCGCCAAAAAGCAGGTAAGAGAATTCGCCAAAAGCCTCGATAAGATCCTGGTGCCGGAGATGAACCTGGGGCAGTTATCCCGCGAGATCGAGCGTTTTGTCGACTGCGACGTTATCCCCGTCTCCAAAATCGGCGGCGTGCCGCATACCGTCGATGAAATCTATACGGAAATTATGAGGGTGGCCTGATGGACGAATACCGGCACAGGCTCATGGACTACCTGCGGGAGGAGATATTCCCGCACCGGTTCTGCGTGGGATGCGGTTGCGGCACCGTGCTGAACGTGTTCACCAACTCCATCGACGCTCTCGGTATCGATCCTAAAAATATGGTTTGCGTCTCCGGGATCGGCTGTTCCTCCTGGATACCCAGTCCCTATTTTAAGGTGGATATGCTTCATACCACCCACGGCCGTCCCATAGCGTTTGCCACCGGCGTGAAAATCATGCGTCCTGATATGAAGGTAATAGTTATCGCGGGTGACGGTGACGTTACCGGTATCGGCGGCAACCACCTGATCCACGCTGCCCGCAGGAATATCGATCTCACCGTTATTATGGTCAATAACATGATCTACGGCATGACCGGCGGCCAGGTGGCGCCCAC
>CBFCYP010000146.1:0-8012 GCA_965602185.1 uncultured bacterium | reverse complement strand
TTCGACGATTTCATGGCCGGCGAAACGAAGTTGCGTCCCGCCGATATCCACAACCGCCGCACCAAGGAATCCGATTTCCACAGCTTCGATATCGACGAGCTCTTGAAATCGTTCCGGGATTCGCGGAAGAAACTGGTCGATAACCTTTACGGTTTGAGCGAGGAACAGGCCGCCCAGACGGCGCAACATCCCCGCCTCGACCAATCCATGCGCCTTATCGACAGCTACTATTTCGCCGCCGAGCATGACGACCACCACCTGGCCAAAATCACCGATATGATAAAGAAGTTCGGGTAAATAACATTTTGGGGGTCAGACATGCCTGACCCGGACGATATCCCATGCGCAACGCCTCGTAGGGGTCGATCTCAGATCGACCCGGAGGACAGAACGATGTTTTGTCCGTACGGAATATTATAATCCTGAGATGTTTTTCAATCGCCGCGGTTGGGGTCGTTCCAGAAAAAGCGGATGAGGCCTCGCGGAGTGGCCAGCCAGATATAGTCGCCGTCGAGAACCATGCCGCGGATATCATCGGAGATCATGCCGGCGCCGGCGGTGAACAGACGCCGGTAGCCGTCGTTGATACGGTATTTCCACAGTCCGATATCGGTGGCGGCCCAGATGTTCCGGCCGTCGGCGGCTATTTGCCGTAGACGCCATTCCGGGAAATACGATAGATCGGTTACAATCGAGGATTGTTCGGTTTTGGTGTTCACGATAACAATATCATTGTGCGTAAGAAAATAAAGGCTGTCGCCCTGCGCGATAATCTCCAAAATTTCGGTGGAGAGCTTGCTGTCCTCAGTTTGGAGAAAAGTAAATTTGGAATTATCGTTTAGTCTCTTGCGCAGCGCGCCCCGGTCGGAGGCCATATACAGGTAATCGCCGATAATTTTCAGATCGTTGATGCGCCATCCGATAAAACGTTCTTTATTCAGAAGCTGTTGCTGGGTCAGCGAATCTTCATCCTCGTTGTTTGATTCAGTTTCTCGCTTTTTCTTTCCGGTTTTGTCTATATAACCGAGGCCATAAGCCGTGCCGGTAAATACATAATCGGGGCCGACCGCGACGGAGAGCACCTCCACCGATGGAAGCGCGCTGTTATCGGCGAAAGTATTGAAGCTGTTGTTTTTCTTATCGTAACGCGCCAGGCCGTACTCGGTGCCCAGCCAGACGATATTTTTATCACCCCAGCCGTTCATCAACTGGGCCGACGCCAGGCCATCGGTGTAACGGGGCTCGAACCATTGCCATTCGCCCTTTCGGGTGTTATAGAGAGTCAGGGCGCCGGAACCGAGGCCGACGCCGCCGTCGCCCAGCCAGAAATCATCGCCGATCTTTACCACGGTAGAGATATTATCCCCGTAGGGTCCGTAGGGAATCAGATCCAGGTCGTTATAGCGGGTGTTGATATATACCGGCCCCATGCCCCAGGTACCGACATAGAGATTATCGAAATCATCGGCGATACCCCGGGTTAGTTGAAACCTCCGGCCGAAACGATCGCTTATGTAGCCGTCCTGGTAAAAATAGCCGAATTGAGTATTGAGGATGGCGAAATCCGCCGGATTATAATCGTTGCGGGCATATTGGGTGGGGAATTCGCCGCCCGCGTACCATCGCTCCAGGGTCGGATCATAGTAAGCATTACCCGATGGCGTAGCTACCCAGATTCTATCCCAATCGGGATCGTAGGCGATGTTATCGATTCTCTTATTGGGGATCCCGTCGGTGACGGTCAGGGGATCAAGCCATTCTTCGTAGAATTTATCGTAACGAATAACTCCGCCGGTGGTGCCGAAATAGACCATGGTCTGGTCCATGGTGGCGGAGGTCACGTATCGGAAATTGGTGAAATTAACCCAGTCACCCTCCTCGAAATTGCCGGTATAATTAACCGAAGCCAATATAGTTGTAAATAAAATTAAGGTTTTCATCCTACTGTATTATACTCTTCAGGCCGGTTGAAATTAAGCATAATTTGAAAAAAGCGAGGCATTAATACTCCGATATCCGCCAAGATTAATTTTCCTCTCCGAAAAACCATCGTACCCAACGGTTCAGGTCATTGCGCCTGACTTCGGAGCGCATCAATCTCATCCTTCTGGTTTTTTCCTCGTCATCCATGTTAAAGGCCTGATAGATGGCATCGGCGGTCTGGTCGAAATCGTAGGGATTGACCATCAGGGCGCCCTTGGAAAGCTGGGCGGCAGCGCCGGCAAATTCCGACAGAATCAAAATCCCGCGGTTATCCGATGTTGAGGCGCAATATTCTTTTGAGATCAGATTCATACCGTCACGAAGCGGTGTAATAAGGGCTATATCAATCGCTTTATAATGCCCTATTAACTGTATCCTGTTAAGGGTCCTGAACTGGTAGTGAATAGGTACCCATCCATGTATGGAAAACCTGGAATTAATCCGGCCCACGAGGTAATCGAGCTCGTCTTTCAGATCCTGGTATTCCTGAACGTTCAGCCTGGATGGAATAACTATTTGCAGAAGTGATATTTTTCCCACGGTATCGGGATACTTCTCCAACAATCTTTCAAAAGCGAGGAATCTTTCAGGGATACCCTTGGTGTAGTCCAGCCGGTCAAGGCCCAGCGCCAGGATATCCACGTTGGTGTTTTCCCTGAGATACCAGGCGGCATCGGCGGCCTCCCTGGATTTGGAAGCCTCGTTAAATTCGTTGAAATCGATGGAGATAGGATAATAACCGACAATAGTCTCATTTCCCTCGTACTGAATTTTTGTCTGACGTCTGTTGGCCGTGGTAATGGTATCGGGCAATAACCATTTTACCGAGGATATAAAATTCCTGCGGTCTATGGCCGTCTGAAACCCGATATGATTATAGCTCAGAAGCGCTTCTATCATATCGCGATTATGCGGAAATCGGCGAAACAGGTCATATGATGGAAACGGGATATGTAGAAAGAAATTGAGATTTCTGTTGATTCCGAGTTCGCGCAGATATCTGCCGACACAGATTAATTGGTAATCATGAATCCAGATAATGTCGTTCTCACCGGCATATTCAGCCACCTTTTCCGCGAATTTGCGATTGACATCTTTATAAGTGTTTAAATCGGTGAAGTTATATGAGAAATGTCCCAGCATGTCATGAAACAATGGCCATATAGATTTATTCGAAAATCCGCGGTAATATTGCGCGATTTCTTTTTCCGTTATCTCGACGGGAATCAGTTTGAAATCGTTTTTTTCGCTATAGTCTACCAGTAATTTATCGGATGGAGCATTTTCGCTGTACCCGGACCACCCTATCCAGAGACCTTTGGATTTTCTTACAATGGGCTCGAGCGCGGTGACAAGACCACCGGTACCAGGTTTAATCTCCCAGCCTCCCGATTCATTTTTAAAGATCGCGATAGGGAGCCTGTTGGAGACGATTATAACTTTTCTATTTGAGAATTCCATTCTACCTATTTGCCTTTCATGCTTTTAATATAGAGTTTATAATCAGAAAAAGCAAATCGGCCCCTGACTTTTTGGATTCCATTCCAGATCAGGCTGTAGATTTTAACCAGCTGGTTAAAAAATCTATGAGTTCTTCCGGCGGCGATATGATGATATCGGCCGCGGTGGGACGATGATCTTTCCTGATGAGTATCTTTAAGCCCTTGTTACCAAGGGCGTTAAAGGCGTCCTCGTCAGTGTAATCGTCCCCCAGATAGGCGGCAATATAGTCATCTTTATATTCTTTCATAATTTCCGAAACGGCGGAACCCTTATTTATCTTGCCGTGTCTTATTTCAATACCGCCGTCGAATTTTTTCAATTCCAGATCATTATCGGCTAACCGATTATTCCAGGCGGCCTCGACTTTGGTCTCGATTTCATTCTTTCGTTTGTCGTCGGCTCCCCGCCAGTGAAAGGCGAGACCGAAAGGTTTGATTTCGAGAGAATCGTCGAGATCGTTTTCTTCGGCCCACTTTATTATGGAAGATAGAAAATTCCGGGAAGATTCAGCGTATTGAATCGTTGAGTACCCTTCTTGTTGTGAATAACGCTCGGCGCCGTGAGACCCCCATATCTCGGGCAGATGTTTTAATCCCAGAAGCTTTTTCAAAACGCTTATGGGGCGCCCGGATATTATTATCAAGCGCGAATGATTCTGTAATATTATTTCGTCGAGAATGGCATTGATCCCCGGATAGGGCAATGCGTTGTCCCTGTCCGCGGTGAACGGGCTCAGGGTGCCGTCATAATCGAGCATTAATATCCTGTGTTTTGCCGATTTTAAATCGGCGAAAAAGGTGTCAAGAGAAATTCCTCGATTTAGAATTTCCATAAAGAATCTTAATCGGTGATTAAATGGTTTGCCAGACCCCGCCGGAGCCCGAGCATAAGGGTTAGATTTTCCCTGAGTTGCCTGTTGCAGAGATAATTCTCTTTAACAAACTCTTTGGCTGTTGCACCCATAATATCTATCAGATCGGGTCTGCTGAGCAGTTTCCTGATTCTCAGCGCCGCGCCGTCGGGCGTGTTCACGAGAAATCCGGTGTGGTAGTTATGTACCTGCAGACGGATACCGCCGGTATTGCCCCCGATGACCGGTTTATGTTTCCACATCGCCTCTGTCACCGTGAGTCCGAAACCCTCCTGCAATGATTTCTGAATAATTATAGTCGAGGCTCTCTGAAGAGCATTGATGGTTTTATGGGCATCGGAAGGCAACATCAATACATGTATGGAATCATATCCCTCCGCGGCATCTGTAACCTCCTCCAAGACCGCGGCCCCCTCGGGATCATCCGTTGCTCCGCCTCCTGCAAGAATCAACTGGGCGTTAAAGGCTCCGTTCAACAGTTTGAACGCCTGAATGACCCCGATAGGATCTTTGAAACGATCAAACCGTGAAATCTGACATAATATCGGTCGATCATATTCGAGACTAAATTTGGTTAAGGTTCGATTAATATCATCATCGGATAATTCTGAATTTTTGTCCGACAAAGGATCTATACTGGGAGCGATAATGAACTGGGGATGATTTAATTTATGGGCGAAATCGGGCATTGAAAAGATGGAGGCATCATAACCGTCGACCTTCGAACTGATATAATTCCAGACCTTTCTATTCGGTTTGCTGACATCTATATGGCATCGCCAGATCCACTTGCCTTTACGTTGGGGGCATAACTCGTGCAACATTGCGGGCTGAGGATCATGTATTACAACGAAATCGGCCTCTTCGAGGACAGGACGGAGACGATCCGCGTTGGCCGCCACCGTATCTTCGTATGCTTTGATCATCTTATCGGTAATAACCGCGTTATTTCCCTGCAAACCGTTATGAAAAGACTTAGTCGCATTGAAATATTCGGGATTTCCCTCCATTACTTCCCAGGACGCCTCAAGCCCCAATTCGTTCAAAAGGGGAATCATCCAGAATAATATTTCAGCCACGCCCCCGCCTTCACGGGTGGAGTTGACATGAACGACCCGCGCGCCTTTGAGGTCGCCGGCAACCTGTTTCAGTTTCGATGCCGAAACCTCGCCGATGATCGACTCGTATTCGTAAAGGGTTCTACGCATATATTTCTCCCGCTACAAAGCCGGAAACCGTATCGATGAGAGTCTGTTTCAGTTCGGTGAGAGAGAGGAAATAGAAATCAATTTCAGAGAGAGCCTTAAGAAGTGGTTCTGTTTCCTCTTTTTTATCGGATAGCCATACGGAAAAATCATCTGTGCCGTTTTCCGTTCGACGTCGGGCCTCCACAAAATGGTAGTAAATCGATCCATGGCTCATGTGAGGCAACTGATCGTTAAGATCCTTTATTGAATCTATCGTAATTCCGGTGTCGTAGACTACTGTGACCGCTTGCATGAAATGGAATACGTTGCCGTTGGGGGCCCAGGGTATATGGTCAAGTTCGGAAAGCCGTTCCTGTATTATTTCCAGAACCGCTTTTCGTAACTCTTCAAAGGAGCCAAACTTATAGGGATTCATGTTGGCCAGCCGTTCCGCCAGAACCCTGTCTCTTAGCTGACGGCTTGCCCATTGAGCAAAATCGTTGGGATAGTCGGGATCGTCGAATGTCGGCCTGATCACCGTTTCGCAAAAGTGATGGAAAAGGCACTCCACCGGACAGGTACTTATTCTCTCTTCCAGTTCCCTTAAATTCATGGCCTCGCGGAGCCCGGCCATCCTCACGATAATCGTGCAATCCTTTATCCGGAAGGGCATATTTGTATTTTCGGATTCCATCATAATGTCTTAAACCACAATGAATTCAATGCGGTTTCAATTTGGAAACATGGATTTTATTTATTAAAACTACATAGAACATATGTTTCAATAACAAACGCCCAATAACAATCGCCATTTGTCGGAATATACGCATTAATAATGCCCGCTCAAGGATTTATTAAGTTTTTTTAGATGGGATAAAAGCAATTCTTATCAGTTTCTATCAAGAAAATCGTTTAAAATGTTATTATTATTATATAAAATTAATCTGCCATATATGTTTTTAATTTTGGGAAAGGCTGTAAAAATAGCGAGTAAATAAGGGGACAAAATGACCAGGTTTATAGGGATTCTTGGGATAATATTGATGATGGGTATCGCGTATCTTTTATCCTCCCATCGAAAATCGATTAACTGGAGGACGATTTCATGGGGATTCGGCCTGCAGCTTTTATTCGCGGTTCTGATTCTGAAAACCGCGCCAGGGCAGTGGGTATTCGCGCGATGCAATGACGTAGTTCTGGCAATTTTGGGATGTTCCGATCAGGGCGCCAGATTCATATTCGGTAACCTGGTTGGTATGTTTGTGCAGGTCGGAAAAGTCGATCCGAACGGTGGTTTTATGCAAGTCGACGGGCTGGTTGTCAATAACGGTATGGCCATATTCGCCTTCTCGGTGCTCCCGATAATAATATTTTTCTCCTCCATTTCGGCTATTCTCTACCATTACGGCATACTGCAGAGGGTGGTGGAATTCATAGCGAAGATCATGGCCAAAAGCATGAGAACATCGGGATCGGAGTCGCTGGCCGCGGCGTCAAATATCTTCGTGGGGCAGATTGAGTCGCCTTTGGTTGTGAGACCATATCTATCGGGAATGACCATTTCGGAGTTGAATGCTGTTATGGTCGGAGGTTTCGCCACCATCGCCGGAAGCGTCATGGCGGCCTATGTGGGGATGTTGAAGGATGTGGTGCCCAACATCGCCGGGCATCTCTTGGCGGCCTCCATAATGTCGGCGCCGGCAGGCTTAATGATGGCGAAACTGTTTTATCCGGAAACGGAAAAGTCGCAATCCACGGACGGGGCGAAACTTTCATATGAGAAAAAGCAGAACGGTATCGACGCTGCTGCTGCAGGAGCCGGTGAGGGCTTGAAACTGGCCCTGAATGTGGCGGCCATGCTGATAGCGTTTATCGGTCTGGTAGCCCTGTTAAACCTGGGATTAGGATTGATTCATGATGAGTTGACGCTTTCTAAGATATTCGGATGGATTCTATCGCCGCTGGCCTGGGCAATGGGGGTGCCGTGGTCCGACGCCGTCAGGTTCGGCGATCTGCTGGGAACCAAGCTAATGGTGACGGAGTTGGTGGCATATTTGAAACTCCAGGGATACGCCGAACTAATGAATCCCAAAAGCCAGATAATCGCGACATACGCTCTATGCGGTTTCGCGAATGTCGGTTCCATAGCGATACAAATCGGCGGAATTTCGGCGCTTGTTCCTGAAAGAAGGGGCGAGCTGGCCAAACTGAGTCTACGTGCCATGATCGCCGGCGCGTTTGCCTCTTGGACAACCGCCTGCGTGGCCGGGATTCTAATCTGAAATGTCTTGACAATTTGACCTTAATTTGTAATTTGGTTGACCGAAAATAGTAGCGTACGCCTCAGTAGCTCAGTTGGTAGAGTCCCGCCTTTGGCGGGATTAACCGCCGGGTCGTTGAGTTGAAAACGGAATACGCCTCAGTAGCTCAGTTGGTAGAGTCCCGCCTTTGGCGGGATTAACCGCCGG
>CBFCYP010000145.1:0-8074 GCA_965602185.1 uncultured bacterium | reverse complement strand
CATCCTGACACATAAAAACGATTGTCCGACCGCTTTAACGTGCTGCCCTGAAAATTACGCCACCGAGTGTACCTGCTGCTCAAGTTGATAACGCTTGTAAAGCCTGGCGTAATGACCATCGTTTTGCATCAACTCGTGATGGTTTCCCGATTCGATTCGTTTCCCGCTTTCAAGAACAACGATATTGTCCGCCGTTTCAAGTACGTCGGGCCTGTGCGTTATCAGAATAATGGTCATATCCGGCATCACTTCCCCGAGTTGTTCCCATAATGCGTTCTCGGTATCGGAATCCAGCGCCGAGGTGCAGTCGTCCAGTATCAGGATTTTCGGTTTCCCGGCCAATGCCCGGGCCAGCGCCAAACGCTGTTTCTGGCCGCCGGAAATTGACATACCCCGGGTGCCGATTTGGGTGTTGATTCCCCCGGGGAAAGCGTCAATTTCATTTTTCAATTGTGAAACCTCAACGGCCCACTCAATATCATTTGTTGAAATTCCGGCGCGCCCGAAAAGAATATTGCTCTTGATCGTATCGGAAAACAGCACCGGTTCCTGGGGTACATATCCGGTTATTTTTCTAAGTTCTTTAAGCTTATATTCGCGGATATCATGCCCGTCGAGTGTAATGGATCCCTCCGTTGGGTCTATGTACCTGGGAATCATCCCCGCGATCCAGCTCTTGCCGGCCCCGACCTTTCCTACCAGAGCGACAGTTTGACCAGCTTTGATCTCAATTGATAAGTTGTCGATTATCTTCCTGCCGTCGTCCGAAAACCTGAAACTGACGTTTGAGAAATTCAATTGTCGCCGATTATCTCCGTTACACGATCTTTTGCCGCCATCGGACACCATGGGCTGATGTTTCTCGAGTTCCAGCAACCGATTTATGGAAACGGCCGACTGCCGTGATTTTACCAGGAACTGGCCGATATCGAACATGGGGAATATCAGATAAATTACGTAAAAAACGAACGCCACCAGTTTTCCCATGGAAAGATCAGCGCCGATTACCATATAACCGCCTGCCAGCAGAACCATGACGATTCCGAATTGCCAGATATACATGTATAGCGAATCGACAATGGTGGTCGCCTTAATGGCCGAGATCTCGGCGTTCCGGCGATCCTTTACAGCGACATCAAATTTTGTCCGCTGCGCTTTTTCCTGCACATAGGCCTTCACAACCCGGATTCCGCTGAAGCACGCCTCCATGATAGCGTTAAATCTTGAGATTCTGGTTTGAAGATGATCATATCTTTTATCCAGTATTGACGCGCTCTTGAAGAATATTAGAATCAGGATCGGGAGCGGTCCGGCGGTCAGGAGGGTCAGAAATGGATTGATTGTCAGCATCATGGTTATTGTAAATACAATGAACAGCAATGCCTCGTAGAATCTGAAAATGCCTGAGCAGGCGAACCACGACAGCTTTTCCGCGACATCATCGGTCATACGGGTTACCAGGTCGCCGACCCTGAACCTGTTAAAGAAATCCGGGCCCTTATCGGTTATGTTGTTGAACGCCGTCTGCCGGAAAAGCCATTCCATCCGGATATTCATCCAGGCCCTGTGCCCCTGGATGAAAGCGTAGATCAGCGATGCGTCCAGGCCGATAATGATGATTAAAATCGTGAATATCGATACCGCCGACATTCCCAGCATCTGGCCCAGATTTTCGATCCAGGCTAAAACCGCATACGGCGGCAGTTCCCCGGTTTTGGCGTAATCAATGGTAAACTCGATCAGCCTCGGTATTGCGACATGAAGAGCCACCTGAATCGGGGTCAGAAGCAACAGCACCGCCAGGATATATTTGTAGTTACGGTAATATTTCCAGAACCATTTTATCTTATCCCACATTTGCCATCACCCCATTCTTGAATTGCAGGTGGAAGAGCTTGGAATAATACCCGTTCTTCAGTATCAATTCCGTATGCGTGCCCCTTTCAATTATTTCCCCCTTTCGGATTACCAGTATCCGGTCCGCCTCCAGAATCGTCGATAGCCGGTGAGCTATGATTATTGAGGTCCTTCCGGCCATCAGTTTTTTCATCGACTCCTGTATTGTTCTTTCGGTATCCGGGTCCACCGAGCTGGTCGCCTCGTCCAGTATTAAAACGTCCGGATTATTTACCAACGCCCGCGCGAACGACAGCAATTGCCTTTCGCCGCGGCTGAAATTGGCCCCTTTCTCGGAAACCTCCGTTGCATAAGCGTCCGGCAGCTTCCGGATAAACCTGTCCGCGTCGACGGTTTCTGCCGCCGCGGCAATTTTCTCATCCGAAACATTATTGGAATCCAGCGCGATGTTAAAGGTGATGTCTCCGGGGAAAAGAAATATATCCTGAAGCACCAGAGAGAATCTTCTTCTCAGATCTTCTTTGGTAATATCCCGGATATCTATTCCGTCCACCGTAATTTTCCCCTTCTGCGGATCGTACAGACGCAGCAGAAGAGAAATTATAGTCGATTTGCCGCCGCCGGTCACGCCCGCCAGGGCGACCTGGCTGCCAACCGGGACTTTGAAACTGGCGTTTTTCAACGCGTAATCGTCGTCGTTGGTATATGAAAACCAGACGTCTTCGAACCGAATTCCCTCTTTCAACCCGTGCCACTCTACCGGATGTATCGGGTCGGGCAGGCTGCGGTCGGTTGAAAGAAGCGCGAAAATCCGTCTCCCTCCGGCGATGGCTTTCTGTATGTGTGAAAGCTGGCCCGAGGCGGTATAAATCGGCTCGAAAGAGCGCCATATCAAAACGATGAACATGCTGAAAGTGCCTACGGTCAGATCCCCGGTCCTCATCCACTTCACTCCGAAAAAGAGCACCATGGCGATCATCAGGTATTCCAGGAAATGTATGGAGTTGAAGAACGCCACCACGATCATCTCCGCCCGGGATTCCGCTTTGAACTTCAGCTTATTGACCTCACTCAACCTGTTTTTGACATATTCGCCCCGGTGAAAGATCTGGATGATCGACATCCCGTGCAGAAGCTCGGTCAGCGTCGCCGTGATCTCCGCCATTCTCTTTCGCACCGCCAGGAATCGGGGAGAGGTGGTTTTCTCGAAGATGAAAATCAGCAGCGCAAAGACCGGCAGAAGCGCCGTAAGAATCAGGGTCAGCCTCCAGCTGTAATAGAACATCACAAAAAAGATACCGATTATTAGTATCAGATCGCCCATCAGCATAATGACCGTGTTGGTAAACATCATTCTCAAAGATTCCGTATCCGATTCGATCCGAGCCATCAGCCGCCCGATCGGATTTTTGTCAAAAAACGAGATGTTGGAGATAAGGATATGGTCAAAAAGCTTCTTTTTCAGCTTTACCATGATATCCTGGCCGATTATCTCCAGCTTCACTCTCTGTAAATACAGCAGTATCAACGTAACCGCCTGAATAACGCCGATAAAAGCCACGGTGATTATAAGTCCTTTTAGATCACCATTCTTAATATCAACGTCCATAGCCCTTTTCATCAGAATCGGCCAGTACAGCGAAAGCAGGGTGGAGCCGGAAAGAAGCATCAGGCATATGAAAAGCCGTTTCTTATGCTCTTTGAGAAGCGGAAGCAATTTTCGAAAAGCTTCTTTCGATCCCAGTTCCCTTTCTTCGGATGTCATTTTTTCGTCTTCGTAAAATTCACTTGTCATTTCTATTTCCAGTGTTCGTTTTTTTCGATTTAACAGGCATTAAAAAACCCGCCGTGACCATCGGTCGCGGCGGGTGGGATTCTCATTTACAAAAAGTCTACGTAATAGAGACACCTCTCCCGCCGCGGAATACGCAAATCGGCTTAAGCTGCGTATTTACAAATGATTTGCTCATCAAGAAAAGCCTCCGTGCGGTTTTAGATTATCTCATTACGCTTCGTTACGGCGAAACTCGCCGAAAAGTTTCGATAAATATATCCATAATATCGGCCCCGTCAAGAAAAAAATTGGGAAAATTTCGTTTTTTTACGCGATTTTTTTATAATGAAAAGCAGATCTTAAAATAATCGGAGTCTTCGTATACGGATTCGTCATTGCATCTTTCCATGGCGAAATCTGCGGAGATGCTGATATTTTTCAATATATAGCGGGCGACCGGATTGACGGTATTGATTTTGCCGGTTGCGTATAAGATATTTGCGAGCCCCCCTAAGTTAAAACCAAATCCATATGTCCGGATTTTTTCGTCAATAGTATTTGCACTCCAGAATCCGGCGCGCATGTAAATCGTTCCACCGGCTCCTACCTCAAAGCCGAATTTCCTGAAATTAACATCATCCTCCTTAAGAGTGTTGTTAATCTCATGTATGATCCTGAAAGAAAATATTTCGGCTTCATTATAATTAGAGACAAATAATATGGAGAATCCGTATTTGCTAATCTCCGGCAAAGGTCGGTTCCCAAAAACCAGATATTCTCGACGAAAATCGCCGCCCATATTGGATCTAATATATGCTATTGACGGAATTATATTATGTTTGATGTTGTCTTTGTCAATTCCGGAAAAGAAATTTTTTAAACTAGTCGAATTTCTCAAGGGAACGTCGAAAAATATACCAACATCATACGCACTGGATTTGTCTTCGTTGTATTTTTCGTTTGGAGCCCATCGAACATTAAACCATGAATCGATTTGCTTTAATGTATAACCCAACCCTATTCTGACCTTATTATAATAAGCCGCGGCTACGGTATAATAATCGGATTTTTCAATATATGCAAAAGGATAACTATAAACATAGTCTTTCCTATAGGAATCTGATTTTATATTTGAATAAGCAATGCCCAAACCGAAATGCCTATCTTTAATAGTTAAAGGAAAGCCGATACTTACGGAATATGATTCCAGGTCAACACCAGGGGATAATTCTGAACCCCACCGGTATTTTTTAGGGAAAGAAATTGAAACTCTCTTATTTAGGTGAAAGAGGCCCAATCCTCCAGGATTGCTCATCGAAGTGTATTCATCGGCCAAATTTATTTCGCAACCTCCCATTCCCTTCGCAACAGGAGAATCGGATGATCTCAGGTAATCGTAGAAATAAAATTCAAAAGCGGATGCATAGTTGTCCTGTAAAATAGCGGCAAAAAAGACGATAATTAAAAAGGATAATATATTTGTAAATATTCTTAAACGAACTCGCGACCTCAAAACAGGCTCCGCATTCTATTAAGTAACGTCAATTTCTATTTCTGGAGCAAAATATCCGAATTGCATTTGGAGTGCAAGTATTTTTAATATCTTTAATGTCAATATCGAAAATCTAAAGGCTAAGCTCAAAACCCTGCCCGAACTCCGGGATCGCCACCTCCCAGCCAAACCTGCTCTTTATATGATCTGCCATTGCCTGAGATGACTCCGGCTCGCCATGCACGATGAAGGTCATTTCCGGGGGCTTGTTGAATCCGGTCAGCCAGGCCAGGATCTCGTTATAGTCGGCATGCCCCGAAAATCCCTGAATCGATTCTATTTTAGCCTTTATGGGAATCTGCCGGCCATGTATTTTTACGTTTTCGTTTTTCTCGACAATCGTCCGGCCGCGGGTTCCCTTAGCCTGGTATCCTATGAAAAGCACCGTGTTTTTCTCATCGGGCAATCGTTGCACCATATGATGAAGAATCCGTCCGCCGGTGATCATGCCGCTGGAGGCGATTATTATAGCGTCTTTCTTGATATTGTTGATTGCCTTCGAGGCCTCGGTCGATTCGCAGATATTAAAATTTTTGGGCCTGAATATTTCAACTCCGTTAATCCGGGCCAGCCGGCTGGCAATATTCATATCGGAAATGCGCTTCTCGAAAATCTCGGTGGCGTCGATGGCCATGGGCGAATCTATATAAACCGGAAGCGAAGGTATCCTGCCCGATTCCTCGAGCTCTCTTATGACATAAAGTAGATTCTGCGTTCGTCCGATAGCGAATGACGGTATAACCAGAACCCCGCCGCGAGCGACGCTCTCTTCGATAACCCTGACCAGCTCCTCGATGGGATTTTTATTATCGTGAAGGCGGTTTCCATACGTCGATTCGACCACCAGGTAATCGACATTAAAGACCTGGGTGGGGTCGCGTAGAAACCGTCTCGACGGTCTCCCCAGGTCGCCGCTGAAGACAATCTTTCTGGATTCCTTTCCGGTATGAGCTTTTATATCGACCAGCCCCGAACCGAGAATATGACCCGCGTCCTTTATCTTAACCCTGATATCGCCATCAAGATAAAGATTCTCGCCGTACTGCAAAGGCGAAAGGTGATTTAAGGATTTTTCAGCGTCAGCGGTCGTATATAACGGTTTCGCGGGTTTGTGCTTCGTAAATCCTTTTTTGTTGGCCCATTTCGCGTCTTCCTCCTGGATATGGGCGCTGTCGAGGAAAAGGAGTTTACAGAATTCCTGTGTGGCGTAGGTGCAATGCGCTTTACCCTTAAATCCTTCCCGGCAGAATTTGGGGAAATAGCCGGTATGATCGAAATGCGCGTGGCTGAAAATCACGCGATCTATGGTGGCAGGTTTAACCGGAAACCTGTCCCAGTTTTTTAACCGGTTTTCCTTGGGGCCCTGGAACATACCGCACTCGATCAGAAATCTCTGATCGTGGAACTCCAGCAGGAAACGCGAACCGGTGGTGGTGCCGGTGGCGCCCCAGAACGTCAGTGTAGCCATAATACGTCATATATCTCCTGTATATGAACATATGTCAACCCCTTTGTTTTACCAAAATAGATAAAATTTGTTTTTGACATTTGCGGTTATATTTTTAATAATTGCCCGTCGGATCTATAGATGGAGGCTACTATGAGCGTTAAAAATATGTTTTTTGAAACCAGGCCCCAATTCCTTTTGCTGTCGCCGATACTCTCGTTTTTAGGTATGGCCATAGCGTTATATAACGGCAGTTTCAACACCCTATACTTTGTTCTTGCCGCTATCGGACTTTTGTTGCTTCACGCCAGCGTGAACACCTTAAACGATTACAGCGATTACAAAACCGGGGTCGACCTCAAAACCAGGAGGACCCCCTTTTCCGGCGGTTCCGGCTTTCTGCCGTCGGGGCTTCTGAAACCCTCCACCGTTTTGAAAATCGGACTGGGTTCTATAATACTGGCCACGCCTATCGGTATTTACTTCCTGGTGGAAAGGGGATTGCAGCTTTTGCCGCTGTTTATAATCGGCGCTATATTAGTGCTTTTCTACACCAGCCATATCGCGCGCGTCGGTCTCGGGCTCTCCGAGATTTCGGCGGGACTGGGGCTGGGGGTTCTGCCGGTTATCGGCACCTTTATAATTATTCATGGGGATTTCTCTTATTCCGCTTTATACGCCTCCATGCCTTCGTTTTTCCTGGTTTTCAACCTGCTTTTATTAAACGAGATCCCCGATACGGAGGCTGACAAATCTGGCAGACGCAAAACCTTACCGATCCAGTTTGGCGTAAAAACCGCCGCTTCTATTTATTCAGCCCTGGTTATCATAACCTACCTCTGGATCCTTATCGGCGCGCTCGCGAAACTGATGCCTTACTGGGCGCTGGTAGCCCTTCTGACACTGCCGCTGGGATTGAAAGCGATTAAAGGAGCCATGACCTTCAAAGCCTTCGAGGAGCTAATCCCCGCCCAGGGCGCCAATGTCATGACCGTGCTATTGACCCAGCTGTTTCTGGGTATAGGCTATATGTTAGCCTGGATTTTGTAGGCGAGACGCGTGTCACCACGCCTTCGGCGTGGTTCTGACCGCGAACATCCCGAAGGGGTGGCATGCTTTTTCCGATGAAATCGGAATAAGCATGAACGGTCAGGAATGGATTCCTGACCGCGCGCTGAGTTTCAAAGGTTGTAGGTAAAATCCCCCCGGGATTCGACAAAATGCTGTCAAGTCTCGGGGAGACTTGACCTACTTCAAAAGCACCGCCCGGTTCACAAACTCCCGCTCGCCGGACTGCATCCTGATAAGGTATATCCCCGACGATACTGGCCGATAACTGCCGTCGTTGCCGTCCCAGAGGACGCTGTGATAGCCGGCGGTAAAATCCCGGTCGGCAAGCGTGCGCACCTTCCTGCCCAGGATATCGAATACGGTTATTGTCACG
>CBFCYP010000144.1:0-8203 GCA_965602185.1 uncultured bacterium | reverse complement strand
TGCCTTCACACTTTCATTATGAGTGAAATGTTCTGCACATACGGGGTAGGGTGGTATGCTTTTTCCCATCCTGTTCCCTCAGGTCGTAGGCCGCAGGCCGTGACCTGACGGCAATTGAGCATTCGTCTTTTTGGTCAGGAAGGGATTCCTGACCGCGCACAGGTCGGTATTTTAATGCCGACACCGGGCTGCGTGTCGCAGACCGCATGTTGTAAACTGTAGCCGGCGTCCCGCAGGGACCCCGGAACAGGCAAAGCCCCGGGGTCTGTTCAAGACCCCGGCTACGGGCTCTAAAAAGCACGTCCATTCTGCATTTGTTTTTGAAAGTCCCTATTAGTGAAAGCAGGAGGAAAATTGGAAAAGATAACTGAAACACTCACCGGCGAACTTTCCATAGATAAGCCCGACCAGCGCAAATCCTTTTTGATCGATAAAATAAACAACGTAATAAAACCGCCGCGTCCCGCCACGGAGGAAAACGTCAATATCAGGGCCATGTATCTTTTAAACGACCTGGTAAACTCCCACGGCGGTCGCTTCGAGCGTGATGAACTTTCCGCGTTACGCGAATTGATCCTGGATACCCCCGTAATGATCGGCCATAACCGTGCCGAAGCCCCTATGGCTCGGACATTTCACGCGGAACTGGAAGAAAAGGGCGACGTCCTCTGGCTTAAAAGCTATTTCTACTGGCCCAATCGCGGCGACGACCCTGATGAGATACTCGAAAAGATCGATTCCGGCATATTAAAAGAATGCTCCATATCGTTCGTCTATACTTTCCCGCAATGTTCCGTTTGCGGCGAGGATATGAGAAAATGCCCGCACGATATCAATCTGTCATCCGATGAGAGTAACAAACAGTATTTCTATTATAAAGGCGTTAAGGAGGTACTTGAGACCTCATTGGTATATAAAGGCTCCGTGAAAGGCACCTTCGTAACCGACCGCCTGGCCCGGTCCGATGTAATTCAGGTAACCATCGATTTAAAGAATCATAAAAAAATAATATCAATTCCAAAATTAGACAACCGGCGGTCCGGACTGTATCTCATTGGTGAGGATTGCGCCTCCCGACCTGAAGTATCATTTGATGAACCTGATATTAAGACCACTTTCGCCCGAAAAAACGGCTATCTGTATTTGGTCACGGCAATGAAATAGGGCGATATCATGTCTTTCAAGGAACCGATCGTAAGAAATATCATTGCCATCGCCATTACCATTTCGGCGGCACTATCCGGTTACTTTGCCGCCTATACCGGCTTGCGGGTGGAGCTGGCGGGCAAAGCGGAGGAGCGTTATGTCGCCGAGATGGATATACGTCTGTCGAGGCTGGAGGCTGTCATAAACGAACGGTTTGCCACTAAAGACGACCTTTTCAATCTCAAAAAAGAGATGCTGGACAAACTCACTGCCATCCAAACGGTCTTATCGGATATGGAAAAGTAAATGAGCGAACATTTTATAAAACTAAAGGGGAGAATATTGAATCCGGATGAAATAAAAGAAAGACTGGAAAAGATAAAATCGGATATCGAAAACGCCTTCGAAAAAGAGCTTATCGACTTCGATGAGATAGAAAACGATTTATCCTCGGTTATCGATGCTCTTCAAAATAATAATCGAACCACGATATCCGAGGACAAAATCGTTATGAACATCGTCAATTACATCTAAATCAAATAAATGCCAAAACAAGGAGAATAGATGAGCGTTAGAGACCAGAACCTGCAAACCGTGGGCTTTCTCGCGGCCACCTTCAAGATCCATCAGACCGCCGGCGACGACGACCTGCAGGATGACGACGTCGGGAAAGCCGTTACCATTACAGGCGACTACGAGGTCGGGCCCGGCTCCGACGGCGATATCCTGCTGGGAAAACTGATATCGCTTTCATTAACCGACGCCGACAACGGCAAGAGGGTCGCCACCGTACAGATGGGCGGAATCTGCACTCTGCCGGTTGTAGCGACTGTCCCCTCGGTGGGCGACAGGGTAGTGGTAAACGGCAGCGGTTCGGTGAAGCAGGCCCCCGCTCTGGGCGGCGACGATCCCGCCGGCGGAAACGTAGCCCGTGGAACGGTAATCGACGTCAACGGAACGTCGGAAGTAACATTAATTCTCGGATAATCACAGGGGATATAAATGGAAATGGAAAAACTGTTATCATCGGATCTCGGCAGAACTCTTGTTACCGCCGAGGAAAATAAAAAACAAGCAAACGGTGTTGTCGATCTCTCGCGGGCAAAGAATATAGAGGTTGACAGGGATTTGTATATCGAAGCCCAGTCCCGCGGAATGAGTCTGACCGAGCTTCTGGAACAGCCCGAATACGATCCCAGCCCGCCGGGATGCTCTCTCGACGCTTTCGAACGTCAGCTGGCGGCAAAAGATCTCCGCGTATCCGGCGGAAATCCCATCACGGTCGAGATGTTCTACCGCGGCGCACCGGCCTTAATGCCGGAATTCATGCAGAGAGAGATCCGGCGAGGCATGAATATGCGGCCGGAACTGGGGAGACTCCTGGCCTCGACTTCGCGAGTCAATACCTCCCGCTATTCGCCTATTTACATCGATCACTCCGCCACCGACAGCGAAATGTCTTTGAGACCCGTAGGCGAAGGCGCCGAAATACCGGCGGTAAATGTAACAGAGCAGAATAACACCATCACCATTCCCGATTACGGTTTGACTCTGAAAGTTACCTACAAGGCGCTCCGTTACAGAAGCATGGCCCAGTTCAAGGTTCTTTTGTGGTATATCGGTTACCGTCTGCAGTCCGATAAGGCCGCCCTGGTGGTCGATACCATTATAAACGGGGACGGCAACTCCAACCCCGCCAGCGTTATAAACACAGACGTTACCGGCACCCTCGATTACGACGACCTGGTAAAGTTCTGGAACGAGTTTTATCCCTACCGGCCCAACGTGCTGGTTTGTCACAAAGATATGGTCAGAAACATCCTTACCCTGACGGAGTTCAAAGATCCCATCGTGGGATTCAGTTTCCAGGCCAACGGGGAGATTACATCGCCTCTCGGAGCCACATTGCTGCGTTGCGATGAGGTTCCATCCGATTATGTGATCGGATTGGATAACCGTTTCGCCATGGAAGAGGTGGTCGGCCAACCCCTGATGGTGGAGTATGACAAGATTATTAACCAGAAGATCGAGGAGGCGGTCATCTCCGAGTCGGTAGCCTACGCCAAGGTCATAAAAGAGGCGTCTCTGATTCTGGATAACTCCTGGACCTGATCCTGATTAGCCATGCAGAAACTACTTGATACATCCGGGGCGTCCCGGCCCACCGGGTCGCCCCCACAAAAAGCGCTCTTCAGGGTTCCTTCGGGGGTTTTCAAGGGACGGCTGGCGGCCCTTTATATGAGTTCCACGTCGGCCATTAAGCTGACTTATTCCGATTATCCCCATGAAAACTGGTCGACTCCTCAAACCATAGTATCGAATTCCAACGATTCGCCGTTCAGCGCCCATATGGATAATTCCGGGAATATACACCTCGTTTATACCGACAGCTCCAAGGATATCAAATACCTCGAAATCTCGTTCGAGTCGGGTGCCTGGTCCACGGGTTCGGCCGTCGACGTCATAACAGTCGACGATAACTATAATCCCTTTTTCCTTATAGACGCCGACGACAATTTCTGGTGCCTTTTCGTCAATCATTATACTTCCGGGGATTCCAAGTACTATGTCCGAGCCAAGATTTCGGAGGATAAAGGCGTTACCTGGGGAACCGGGCCGACCGATACCGGCACCGCGCTGTCATCGGGATCGGGCGATATCGCTCACGTGGCGGGTGTTCGAATAGGGTCGAGGCTTTACGCCGTGTATGCCGACGGGAGGTCCGATCTGAAATACCGGATTTACGATACCCAGAGCGATATATGGGATACGGAATACTCCGTTTATTCGGGAGATTATATCGACGACGATTTCGACCTGGCCGCCTCCGTAGACGGCAAACTGGGCGCAGCGTTCGCGGTGAGCGGCGAAAACAAGCTTTATTTCAAGGAATATGACGGCGGATCGTGGGGCGGCGTTATTGAAGTGGAAACCGTATCTTCACGCGCCCCGCAAATAGCCTACTTCGATACCATCCCGCATATATTTTACGCGAAACATCATGGTAACGATTATTACTCCTTGAGAAAAGCCAAAAAATCGGAAAGCGGATTTGCGGCTTCCGATTATGCTCCCGCAATCGGCGTTTTCGATAAGGTCTTTTTATATGATGATTCCGCGTCAACCAAATACCAGGACAAAACCGACGAGGCCTCCTCCGATACGTCCGGGGACGTTTTCCACAGCGAATCCTCCGCCCTGTTGGATTCCCTCGAGGATTGCTTATATCTGGGAAAACAAAACCGGTTCTTTTGCGTCGCCATTGTCCTTTCGACCGCCGCCGCGGGCGGTTCGGTGGTCTGGGAGTATTTCGACGGCGAGGATTGGAAACAGTTTACACCCCATGCCGGCGCGTATAATTTCGATTCATCCGATAAATTGGTCTATCTATGGGAAGACTGCGAATCGTTACCCTCGGATTGGCAGGTAACAAAAGTCAATAATCACAGCGCCTACTGGATTCGCGTAAGGGTAACAACCGGCTTCTCTACCAAACCTGTCGGAACTCAGATAATCGCCGCCACCAAATGCGACGACCTCGCACTGGTTCGGGAGGCGTCATGAACACTACCATAGATTATCTCAAATCCAACAGGAAATGGCTGGTGCGCAATTTCGTGGTCTGGGGAGATAACGGCACCTTCGAGGCCGACATGATTATGACCGAGTTCGTTTCCGGCGATGAGAGGATTGTGTTCAGCCACGAGTTCACTGGCGAGACCGCTCAAAAGGTAAATTTCAAGAACCTGATCGATCATCGCGGCAACCAGCTTCCCGAAAAGATCGTTAATCCTGAAATTATCCTTATTCCCAGAAATCCCGTTACAAGCTTTATCCTCGGAAACGTCGGCGAAAAATCGTTTCGTATCTCGAAAGATTCAAATCAATTATCAAATTCGCTGGTTGACCTTTTAATAATGGAGATGAACTGATGGCCTTTACCACCAGGGAAATAGTTAAAAAGCATATCCTGGACTATCATCTCGGTTCGGAGAACGTGGAAAATGAAAAGACTCAATTTCAGGGCGCCGATTGGGTTCAGCTTCATAAAAGGATGATTTTTGGAGGTTCGGAGAATTTAAAAGCCAAAGAACAGATTGAGCCGACCCGCGAGGATATCAGCTTCGATTCATCCGATATTCAAAACCTGTCGCACTCCGAATTGATACAGGATACCGTCGTCGCCGCGGCCGACAGCTCTCTCGGGACCATCTATATCGAAAACGTCGATTATCACGTTGATTACGATAGCGGCCAAATTACCACGATAACCTCCGGGTCGATTCCCCAGGGCGCGGCTATTGCGGTTTGGTATCTGTTTTATCGCGTTTATGAAAAGGGAGTCGATTACGATATCGATTACCAGAGAGGCAGGATCAGGCGCAGATCGGGCGGGGCCATCGAGTCGGGCCAATGGGTCTATGCCGATTATACGGCCGAGTACGGTTCTCTCGATGACGACGCCATCGTAAACGCAATAGCCGAAGCCAACAGCAGGATTATGGATTTCATAGATATTATCCATCACGATTCCAATGACAAACTTCTGGTGAGCGCCGAGACCTATCTGGCGGTTTCCATAATATGCAGGATACGAGCCATGGAATCAATTTCACCGTCCAGAGGGAAGACTGAAAGCGCCGACGCCATGTCCTGGACCGCCCTTTCGGATATGTATAAAAAAGAAGCGTTCAATATTCTTTCAAAATATGCCGGCCCCGGCGACAACCTGAATTCTCCGTCGAAAGCATAGGCAGCTTATGAGATATCTTTTTTTGATACTTCTGGTTTTTTACTCTGTGGCGCGGGGCGATTCCGAGATTCTGTATGCCGATTCGGTTTCATTGCCCGATCAATGGGATAACTATGGCGGCGCTAACAAGGTCGAGTCGGTGTCCGACGATGTCGATGATAATTATATCGACGAAACCACCCAGGGCGAGAAGCAGAGATTCACCGTAGAAAACGCTGGCGATATCGGCCCGCTTGACATAATAGATTCGATCGTTGTTCATAGCCGCATGAAAACGCCCAGCGATCCCGGAACAGTGGCGAGAATAAACCATATCGTCTCATCCACCGCCAATGGCACCGGCAGGACGCTTACAGGCTCATGGATCAACTATACCGACACCTACTCCACCGATCCCGACGGTAACGGTTGGAGTCTGACAAGTATTAATAATCTTAAGGTGGAAGCGGAAGCCGTTACCATACCGATTTTGAAAAGGGCGCACTGTACCAGGATATACATTGTCGCTTATTATACTCCGGTTTCGGCCGCGCCCGGTTACCGCCGCAGAATATATCAACAGCAAATGTTAATGGGGGATTAAATGAAATTAATTCTGGTATTCCTTTTAATACTCTTGATGACCTCGATTTCAAACGCCGTTGATTTCGGGTTGATGTCGGTTAATGATACCGTCAATTTCCCATTGGTCTGCATGGATACCCTGGGACGAAATGCCTCGCCGGATTCCGTGCATGTTGTTACCTGGTATCATGGCGAAAGCGCCAACGAAAGCACCTATGCCATCCAATCGACATCCCCTCTCTCGACATCCTACATAGACAGCGTATATATGGCGGGAGCGTCATATTATTTCTTCAAAGATATCGTGAGCGATCTTGACGCTTCCGAAGGCAACGGCCCCTATTCCGGGGTCGTGGCGTTATGGAGCCAGGGGTATCCCACGTACAACAATTTTTCATTCACCAAAGTCTCTGATGAAGCAAAAGACCTGGCGAATTATCTTATCGCCATCAAGGATTCGATTGAAAACTACGATAATTGGATCGCCAGACAATCGGAGGTCGCCAACATCGACGGTTGGAATCCGATTACCGATAACGATTCGCTGATAATAGATCTCGAATCCTTTTCCTCCGGCGCGCCCGATGTCAATATAGCCTCCGCGGACAGCAACGCCCTGGAGTCCAGTGATTTCGAGGATTATTTTCTTAAAGAATCGAAAATCGACAGTGGAGCGATTTCTGAAAATAAAATTGCGGATACCGCTTTCGACAGCGCCAAATTCTCCGTTGATTACTGGAATGCCGTCTCCAATACCGGCGGTTCGGCCTCCGTACCCGATTCCGTGGCTGCCAGAATCGATTCGATTCTTGCCAGTCTCGGCTATGACGCTTCCACCAGCGCCCACGATAAAATCGATAATCTCTCTCTTTCCGGCGGCGGATCGGAACCGGAAACCCTGATCGTTATGTCATCACCGGATTCGACTCTGATAGAGGGAGTTTCCGTCGTTGTCCGAACCCTTGATCAGTCGACGGTAAAGGTCGACGGACTATGTACGGATCAGAACGGCCGCCGATTACTCGAACTGGACGCCGACAGTTTCTTCGTAGCGTTAACACATAATAACTATACTCAGACCCTTGATACGGTCGCGGTAGAATCCGGCGGGGGAACGGATACGCTTTGGATGACCGAATTCAATCCCGGTAGCCCGTCCTCGCCCGATTTGTGCCGGGTTTACGGATGGATATATGATATATCGGGTAACGCGGTCGAACGAACAACCGTCACGGCGGAGATTCCCTCGGAGTTTCATCCGGTTAAGTATAACAGCGTGATTATCACGCCTTTTAGAAAAACCGCGGAATCCGATTCCACGGGATACTGGTATATCGACCTGTTTCCGAATCAGTTACTGTCTAAAACCGAGTCCGAGTATCTGTTCAGTATCGAGTATCCGTCGGGAGTAATTTTTAAAACGGAAACCGCCGTGCCGGATTCGTCGTCATGGCAATTGGAATAGAAAGGGGAGGTTATGATATCGCAAATGGTTGAGATCTATACCGAAGCGTCGATTTTTTCATGGATCGGGGATATTCTATCCGAAAAATCGTTGGCCGCCATCGGGGCCGTGCTGATGTTTTACTTGGGATATATAATCAAAAAAGAGATCGTACCGCTTTTGAAAATAAAACGTAACCGCGAAATGGCCTCGCATATTCTGGTTATCGCCGATGATGTTACCGATTATTTTCGTCTGAAATTCCCCAACGCGCACTGGTCGGTCTGGCTGGATAA
>CBFCYP010000143.1:0-8235 GCA_965602185.1 uncultured bacterium | reverse complement strand
TCATTGCGACGGAAGTCGTTTTTGGCAGGGATTGCGTTCCGAGATTGGGCTGATATGATAGGAATCCCAGATCTATATCGGATATGTACAACACCGATGTCCCGCCGACCTCATGTTCTCCCCACACTCTGTTTATATATTTGCCGGGATTTTCTTTAATTCTTAAATGAGCTTCGGCAATCATATCGTTTCTGTTTCCGAATATGGTTGCGCCCGTCGGACATACCTCGGTGCAGGCGGGCTGTTTTCCCTCTTTCAATCTCGGGTAACAGAGGATGCACTTACGGATATACGGCACGGTTTTATCCCAATCATATCTGGGAATTCCGAAAGGACAGGACATCATGCAATATCGGCAACCGAGACATTTACCGCTGTCGTAGATAACCGCACCTTCCGGCGTGGTCTGCAAAGCGCCCACCGGACATGAAGAAACGCAGGCAGGTTCCAAGCAGTGACGGCATTGTTTCCTGATATAATGATTTTCCGATTTCTGCAAAATGGAGGTCCAGTTTCTCGCCGAAAGACCGTCGTTTTTTTGCCACGTCTTAGGCGTTTCCATTTCCAGGTTGTTTACCTGTTTGCAGGCGGAAACGCATTCCAGGCAACCGATACACTTGGTAATATCGGTTAGAATAGCTTTACTCATATCGGCTCCCCCTTCTTATTAAGCGTGATGACTACATCTTTATCGGTGTCGGGCGGGAACCTCCAGGCGACCGCTATGATGAACTGAGATAGAGGCATAATCACACAGTGGGCTATTTTTGTGAACGGCAACAGGATGAAGATCAGCTCGCCGGACAGGATATGTATCAGCATAGAGACCTGATAGCCGTATGGACCCATTGATATATTGGCACAGATGAAGCCGGTCATAAAAGGTATAATTAGCAAAAGCGGCCAAAGGTAATCCTGTTTGCGGCTTATAAACCTCGATTCCTTTAAAGCGACTCTTCCGACAAAAAGCAGTATGGCAAAGATAATTGTAGAAACAGTCAAAATATCGGCCCAGTTTTTACTCAGGGTTATCCATCCGAAGCCCAGCGATTGTTTCCACAATTTTACATGAGCAAACAGGAAAATCGGTACTAGGATCAAACCTATATGAAACAGGATCGAAAACAGACTGTAAAGCGGTCGGCTTTTCGCCGCTCGATTGAACGGTAAGAACCAGTTTATGGTCTTTTTAACGGCGATGCTCCAGGGGACGGTTTTGTCTCCGGCCTTTGAATAAGCCTCAATTAGACCCCAGATATCAAGAATGAATATCCTCAAAAGCCCCAATATCATCAAGGCGAATGTCAGACGAAATAACGGTCCCCTGATGAATTCAAGAATCGCTTCCAATGTTGTTCTTCTCCTTTTCTGTATCATTATTAGTTTTTTTCAAATCATCGAAGATAATCGCCTTATAGATCAGGTCATGAAGTCCGACCACCTCGCAATCGACATTCTGATCCTCCACCAATTCCCGAAGCTGTTTTTTACAGTTGGCGCAGGGAGATACCAGATATTTGCAGCCCGACTCCCTAATCTGGTCGGCCTTTAGTTTTCCGCCGACAGTCGTTCGGTAGGGTCTGATCTCATCTATGGAAACCGTACCGCCGCCGCCTCCACAACAGATCTGATTTTCACGATTTGGATACATCTCCACGTAATTTTTGCAGAACAATTTTAATATTTCCCGCGGCTTTTCGACAATCCATCCCTGGCGGGTAATATTGCAGGGATCGTGGTAGGCGACTTTCTCCGTTACGACGTTCGGATCGAGTTTCAATCGCCCGGACTTCAGAACGTCATAAGTATATTCCATGATGTTTATCACCGGGTAGGCGTCTTTGCCGCCGCAGTAGGTCGGAACGTAGTATTTCGCCGAGCGGGATGCGTGCCCGCATTCCCCGATAAGAACTTTCTTACCTTTCAAGCGTCGGGTTTCGGCGTCGATTTTCTTCACGATCCGTTCCAGCATCCTGTCACTATAGAAAAGGCCGTAATTAATACCGTCGAAATAGCCGGTTCCGGTGGTCCAGGAATCGCCGGTGGCGGTGAATACGGCGGCTATCCCCATAAGGGATTCCGCCTCCATCAGGTAATCGCTAACGGCGGGAAAGAAAACGTACTCGCAATTCTCCACATCGATGGGGAATTTGATATCGATTCCCTTTTCCTCCTTCATGTCCTCTTCCAGAAATTCCAGGGTATCGATTAATGCCGGCACCGGGATGGCGGACGTGTTTCCGGTTTTCCCTTCCAGTTGTTCGCGGGTGCTGACCACCAGCGCCCGGGGAGCGATGCCGATCTCGCTCAGTATATATCGTCCCAGATGGGTAATTAAAGCATGATCAATTCCGGATGGGCACTCGTTGGTGCAACGCTTGCATGCGGTACAGTTCCAGAACGAGTCGGCCATCTCCTCGATCATCTCATCCGTCAGGTAATCATTGCCCAGGAGCCTTCCCTTAAGTTTACCGGCCAGGGTGAAATGTCGGCGGTAGACCTTTAAAAGCAACTCGGAACGGTAGCAGGGAATATCCTCCCTGTTGCCGGTGGCCTGAAAAACCTGGCACCCGGTAGCGCACCGTGAGCATTTAGCGCTCATGCGGATAAAATGCTCCAGCGCAAAACGGTAGCTGGAATGATTTAAAATCGTAGCGAACGCTTCCAGGAAACGGCGGGGACGATCATTAACATTATAATCTTCTACATGATATCTGACGTCAAGCTTTTGCCTCTTTATGACTTCCGGCTTTTTCGTGGGTGCGAAAGCCTTTTCCCTTTCCGTTTCACCGACTGTATTTATTCTCATCAAGACTCCGATTTTTATTTTTAAAACTCATCTTTTATCACCATTAAAACTCAAACATGCTTTTTCGTGACCGTTTATGGGATTTCGCAAAACCGGAATTTTATCCGTATGCGGTTTGAACAGATAATCGTCTTTGGAATTGGGATCGATCAGTTCAATACCATATTCAGAACAGGTTTGGTAAATTCCGGGATTGAATGGATAAACATAGACTTTTACATGGAATTCATTGGGAGCGATATGATGAAACTCCTTCAGTTCATGAGCGGTGCGATAGGTATGGGCGCCACAGCAAATACCGACTTTAATAGATTTTTTACATAATGGACAGGCGATTTCCGCCACAAGATCAATCAAGAACGGAAGATAATCCGGTCTTAAAGAAACAATATAACCGTTACTTTCGAAGAACTCTTGAGCCCAGCACACCAGGTCTTCATGAGGGATTTCCGGGGATAAATCGACAGTCTCGGCCGAATATTCTTCCTGAATTAACCTTCCGGATAGATAGTCCTTGAGCGCGCTTTCAATAGAATTGGCCACATTGGAGATCACTTTTAATCCTGAAATATTAAGCAGATCCTGATAAAAGAGTTTAATTCCATTGCAGACCAAAATATTAACATTGTTGTTGATTAGGAATTTCACCCGCCCGTATCCCTCGCAACCCTCGCATTCCATAATGGCCTTAGAGATCTGTTTTCCATTTGCGATTTCGGCGATCACAAAATAATGAGCCACTTCAAAACAGGGTGCGACGTCGTTATCAAGAATCGGGATTGCAACCTTTTCTATCATATTTGCGTTATAGTGCGAATTGTATGCCGAATATAAATTCTATGGTTATCTTTAAGTAATATAAGAAGTTAGTCGAAAAACCTGAAAATATATGATGCATTTAGCGCAACATAATTCGATGGAATGTTGCATTTGGCATCGAAAAGGTTTTTATTGCAACGTTTTTATAACGATAATCGTTTATTATTTTTTTACATTTATATTATGGCGTCTAATCTTGCGCCAGAGGGTAGTCCGGTGAATCCCCAGTTCCTCCGCCGCTTCCGTGATCTTTCCTCTATATTTGAGTAAAACCGACTCGATTCGACTGCGTTCGTCTATAGCTTTGCTTATAAGATCCCGGTTCGGCCTGGTTTCAGAAATCACCTCTTTTGATTTTTGAAATAATTCCGTGGGAAGATGCTGCTTTTGAATAATACTATTTTTGCACACGACGAAACCATACTCAATAATATTCTCGAGCTCCCTGATATTGCCGGGAAAATCATATTTAAGCAGGATGTCCATAACATCGGGGCTGATACTTATTATCTTTTTTCCTCTGCGCGCGTTATATTTTTCAATAAAATGATCGACAAGATAGGGAATGTCTTCTCGTCTTTCCTTCAAGGAAGGAAGGTCGATTTTTACGACTGCAAGTCGAAAATAAAGATCATCCCTGAACTTGCCCTGCGCTACGAGTTCTTTCAGATCCCTGTTGGTTGCGGCTATTATCCGAATATCGGCTTTTAGAGGGACGGTGCCGCCGACCGGTTCATACTCGCGTTGTTGCAGGAGACGTAGAAGTTTTACCTGTGTGGACATGGGCAACTCCCCGATCTCGTCAAAAAAAACCGTTCCTTTATCAGCCAAAGCTATCTTCCCTGCTTTATCTTTTTTGGCGTCGGTAAAGGCCCCTTTTACATATCCGAATAACTCGGATTCAAAAAGCTGAATGGGGAGTGTGCCGCAATTGATAACCGTATGTTTCTGTTTATTCCGTGGACTCAAATTATGAATAGCCCGGGCAAACATCTCCTTGCCCGAACCGGAGGGTCCCTGTATAAGAACCGTACTCTCGCTCTCCGCAATATCCGGTAAAATAGCGAAAAGCTTATGGATTTCAGGACTCCGGGAAATTATATCCTCAAACGAGTAATTTTTGTTTAGTTCTTTTCGCAGGTGCTCGATAGCGGAAAGATCTCGGAAGGTTTCGACTGCGCCCAGGATGTTACCGTCATCATCTTTGAGAACCGCCGTAGAAATGCTGATGGGGATTTTTTCACCCGTGTGGTTTATAATATTTACCGGCCGGTCTATAACCTCAACGCCGGTCATCAAGGTCTCTTTTAGAAGACATTTTTCGCAAATATCGGAATGAAACACATCCTGGCAACGTTTACCGATAGCTTTAGATGCCGGTATACCGGTTATTTTTTCCGCAGCCGGATTGAAGCTGGTTATAATACGATTGCTGTCAACGGTGAAAACGCCATCCGCAATGGAGCTTAAAATGACCTTGAAAAACCTGAGATCTTGAGATGATTCATTCATATGCATAAATATATTGTATAAGCGTTCCCAAGACAAGAGGCTAATAGCTTGATAACTTTGAACTAATCTCCGCGGTTATTTTCTTAACTTCGTCAGGACCTTCGGCTTATCGAAAAAATGGAATGCTCCCATCTTATTACCGGTGAATAATTGGAAAGAATTGTAACCCCTCAGAGTATGTCGTGCCAGAAAGATATTTGAATTAAGAGATGGTTCTGGTTAAATTGCTTGAGATTTGGAAAAGTTACTCATGGTATCATTGGGGAGATCAGAAGCATGGAATCTCAATCCAGGAGAATTGACGGAAAATCTGGCAGAAGTTCTCGATTATGATCCAAACTTAGGGACTGACTTGTTCTGTGCCATTTTTACGCCATGTTCCCGCCGTGGCTTCAAGCGAAAAATGGAGGCGATAATTGCCCAGAGTTTATAGATCCGGCGTTGAAGATACCTTCTCAATCCACCATCAGCCTGAAACCCTTACCGTGTATCCCCATGATTTCGATTCCATCGTCGTCTTTGAAATATTTCCGCAGTTTCGATATAAAAACATCCATACTGCGGCCGCTGAAATAGCTGGTGCTGCCCCAGATTTCCCTTAACGCCTTCTCCCGCTCCAGGGTACGTCCTTTATGGATACAAAGCAGGCGCAACAACTCGGATTCTTTCGGCGTTAATTTAATTTTGCATTTAGAGTTTTCTAAAACCTGTTTACCATAATCGAAACTGTAGCTGCCGATCTCAAAGCTGGATTGAGACGCAGTTATACCCTCGCTTCCTTTGCTTCTTTTGAGGACGGCGTGAATTCTCAAAAGCAGTTCTTCCATGCTGAATGGTTTGGTAACGTAGTCGTCACATCCGATTTTGAATCCCTCGATTTTGTCCTCCTGCAGGGATTTGGCGGTGAGAAAAATTATCGGTACGGATCCGTCGCTTTTCCTGACCTCCCCGGTGAAGGCGAAACCGTCCATCCTGGGCATCATGATATCGACCAGGCAAAGATCATATTCCCCGGATTTGAACGCCGCCAGGCCGTCAACGCCGTTGACACAGAGAACGACCTCGAAATCCCGCATTTGCAGATGCTCTTTTAAAAGAGCGCCGAGGTTGGGATCATCCTCCAGAAGCAGTATTTTGGCTGCGGTCAAAACCATGCTATCTTCCGACCGGCAGATGAATCGAAACCCTGGTTCCCAATCCCGGACCGCTTTCCAGATGAACCTTGCCGCCATGAGCTTCGACAATCAGTTTCACGTAGCTCAGGCCGAGGCCGAATCCCTTGACGTCATGCTTGTTCCCCGTCGGCACCCGGTAATACTTGTCAAACACCATTTTGGCGGCGACAGGGTCGATCCCGGGGCCGTTATCTTCAATACTTATGACAATTTCATCTTTCATGTCCGCGGTTGAAATAGTTATTTCCGGGGCTTTCTCGGAATACTTTATGGCGTTTTCCAGAATATTATGAGTAACGTTGGATAGGTGTACTTTATCGGCCTTGATCACGGGATTATCCGATCTGAAATCGGTCTTTATAACACCATTTCGATTCTCAACCATGAGATAAATACTGTCAGCGGATTTACGCAGAAATTCGTGAATATCGACGCCGGTTTTTTCAAGTTTGAAATCTCCCTTTTCCAGGACCGCCATTTGTAGAATTTTATCCACCTGTTTTTTCATTCTCTCGGTTTCATCCCTGATAATAGCGTTGAAGCGCGAGACCTTTTCCTCGTCCGATATCACCTCCGGTTTTCCTATAGCTTCCCCGGCCAGCGATATGGTGGATATAGGAGTTTTAAACTCGTGGGTCATATTATTGATAAAATCAACCAGCCGTCCGGCGAAACGTTTCTGATAAATCATGGTCCGCACCGTGTAAACAAAACAGGCCATCACCACCAGCATAAATAATATCGTCGATCCCAAAAGGGGGCCAACTTTCTTCAGGAGAAATATGTCCATCCCGGGGAAAAACACCAGCAGTTCGTTTCGCGGAGCTATTATATCGCGGGGAAACAATCCCGCTTTAAATTCCGTGGCAAGTAACTCATCGTCGGCGTCAACAGGATCTACGATCCGCAAGGTATCTTCACTCGCTGCTTTGACGCCAAAACTGAAATTGAGATCGATGCCGGATTCCCTAAGGGTATTTGACAAAGTCGATCGAAGTTTATCCGCATCGATCCGTTTTTCTATCGGTTCCATTTCGGAGTCAGCAAGACGATTCATAATGGTTGTAACCATTATGCGTTTTTCATCTCCCGTAATCCCCGGCTTATTCATAAGTACGGGCACTCCATCCACAACTTTGATATCGCATTGAATACCGTCGGTGTTAAACTGATACATGAAATTCTCGTTGCCCCGGATATAATTTTCCAGTACCAGTTGGTGTTCTCCTGACGTATTGAAGGTATCTAAAATGGCTTTTTTATCCTCGCCGTCGGGCGTAAAGGCGTACACGGTCACATGCTGGGGAGTTTTGAGATTATAACTCAATACCCCATTTTCAATCCTCACGGTCCTCGTATCGCCGGCCGTTATCTCGTAGGCCAATCGGTTACCTATCGCCATTATGGTGTCAATATCACAATTGGAACCGTTGGCCGCGATCCATTTCTGCTTTTTCATCATTCCATCCGACTCATCCAGGTGAATCAGTGTCGCTGATAATTCCTCGGACTCCAGTTCCCCCACCACCGAGTTCAAAGCCGCCATGACGTTGCGGTCAAAAGCCTGCCCTTTCTGTTCCAGCGCGAGATTCAATAGATAGGTTTGAAGCAGAATCAGGCCCACCAGAGACACGACGATGAGAGCAATAATCGTCCCCACGGTTTTTTTGGAAAGTTTCATACTGTTAATATACTTTATACGGAGAAATTAGTCACACGTCTTAACATTTTTTAACATTCCTTAACATAGATTAACTACTCTATTTGAATCTGCCTACGTATAAATTCCATGAACAGTAAAACTCTAACACAAAGGAAGGATGTGAAAATGGTCAGGAAATTTGGATTAACAATGATCGGCCTGAGCCTGATTCTATCGGGAAACGTATTGGGCGAGGGTAAATGCTCGGGCGCTTCAAA
>CBFCYP010000142.1:0-8242 GCA_965602185.1 uncultured bacterium | reverse complement strand
CAGAGAATTCACGGCACCTTTATCAGCGATCCGGTGAACCAGTTCGGGATAAGGTACAGGTTTTAATCGGTGTATGAGCGATTATTCAACCCCAAACAAGTTTGGAGTTGCCACCCGACAGCGACGGTAAATTTGGGAAACATTCGAGGTTATTCGGGGTAAGATAATTTACGTTATGATGATGGATTTATCAAAACAGGGCAATTTTACTTGGGCGGTGACGCTTCTGGTTCTATGGATTTTCTCCGGATGCCAGGGTGACAGATACGATCCAGTGACAGGCGATATAATCTTCCAGGATTCCGGCGGGTTATCGTCGCGGGAGATAAAAATCGCTACCGATTCGCCATATTCTCATTGCGGTATTGTGGCGGTGGAAAAGGATTCCGCATTTGTCATCGAGGCGGTCGGTCCGGTTAGAAAAATCTCTCTGGAGGAGTGGATTAGAAAGGGCGGGGGGAAATATACGGCCAAAAGAGCGATCAATAAAATTAATGCAGAAAATATCATAAAAGCGGCCGAAGGATTCCTGGGGCTGCCGTATGACAGGTATTACGAATGGGACGATAAAAAGCTATACTGTTCCGAACTTGTATATAAAGCTTATTTCAGAGGGGATAGCATCAAGTTGTGCCCTCTGCGCAAATTCTGCGAATATGATATTGAGGGTATAAAGAACTCCGTTATTGAAAGATACGGTAAAATACCGGAAGGTATGGATATTGTGGCACCCGCCGACCTGGCGGAATCACGGCTGCTGAAAACCGTTTATAGCGATTTCTCTGATTAAGGTCATTAGCCTGGATTTTATATTACCTTAATAGCCGACGCTTTCCAGCGTCGGATAATGGCCGGGGTAAGTAACCGTTGATATGCCGGATCTACCGGCCGGCAGGCTTGATCAGGCATCCAGATGGCCGGCCCTTATGGATTCCCGATCGGTCGACCCGGACCTCGGTGAGCTCGGTCGAATCGAGGCTCCCGACGGGTTAGGGATTTCGGGAATGACAGGTTACGATTATTCAACCCCAAACAAGTTCGGGGTTGCCACCCGGCGGCATTTTTTAATTTTGATTAATCGGCGCAACAAATCTTTTCAGTCAATTGTTGACAAAAAAGATTATAAAAAATATGATCAAACGAGTAATTTGAGGAAAATACGCGGATGGGAAAAAAGCGATGAATACAAGATTTTGTAATATCGGAACCTCGATCGTTATTATTTTATTAATCTTTCTAATTGCCGGGTGCGGAGTATTTGTTAAGAAAAACGCCGAGAAAGAGGAAAGTTTTTTGACCGTAAACAGACTGTGGCGGATGCACGAGGACGTAAATTATGTCTATTTTTATTATGAGGACGGTTCGGTGGAAAGCGGTTTGATTTTAAGATGGGATAAAGAGAGGATAGAGATTCAAAAAAAAGGCGAGAGCCTTCCCGAATTTATTCCATCACAAGGGGTTAAATCTGTGAAGGTTGTTATCGGCAATCGTATATGGCAATCGCTGGCGACAGGATCGGCGTTGGCGGCCGCGTATTTCGTGCTGGCTGATGCCGGGGATCTTGGCGGCCAATCCCTGGGAACGGTTGTAATTAAGATGTTTGGCGCTCCATTGATTATTATGGCGTCCGTTGCCTTCGGGGCAAGCAGCGAAAAAACAGAGGCTTACGAGGTTCCGGACGATTTCGAGTTCGATTTTGACGAAATAAAGAGAATACACGAGATTACCAAATAAATCTCATGGCGGCGAGATTTGTAATTGGCTTCGATATGGACATAGAATAATTGTTTTATTATCCTACTAACTATTGACAATCGCGCCGTGATATGCTTATTTTGTTTGTTGTAGGAAATTTTTTGGGTTTGCTGGCAGTATTATGACATCGATTTCTTGCCCGGTATTCAGGGATTTTTATGCTTATTGAAGTCCGGTTAGCGGATCAGAGTGATATTGAGAAATTGCATGAGATCATTGCGGAAATGGACGAGTGCGAGATCGGGTTGAGAGATGAACGATTTAAAGAAGCCTTGGGTTCGCGGTTATCCAGTTATCTGGTGGCGAGTTGCGAAGACAAAGCGATAGGTTTTCTGAACCTGTGGCATATTCCGGATATTGTGGATGGCGGATTTATCGGCGTAATACTGGATTGTTACGTGCTTGGTGAATATCGTTCCCGGGGAGTGGGGAAAATGCTTATGGAATCGGCCATGGATCTGGGGAGAAAATGCAGGATTAATAAGTATTTTTCCTGGGTCGATCCCGGCAACAAGGCCGCCATTTCGTTTTTGAAAAAATACGGATTCGGAACTGAGAACCTCATGCTTGAAAAAAAGGAGTAATACTATTTATAGAGCGTTACAGGGACGATGCGGTCGCTTTTGCGGGGAATGCGATATATATATCGCGTATTCCACCAGCGATGATAAGGCGCTTTCAAGACTCGCCCGGAAGTACTCGGAGGAAACCGGCAGGGAAATATCCCCCGGGAAATTGAAGTGTGTTGGGTGTAAAGGGCAGTCCTCCGGGTGCTGGTGTTCCGGATGTGAAATCCGGGCCTGCGCGGAGGACAAAGGACTGGAGTTTTGCTATCAATGCCAGAAGTATCCCTGCGATCCGCTTTCAAAATTATTCGAAAAGTATCCCGAAGCTCAGGGGAACCTGAAGACTATATCCAAGATCGGGCCGGACGCCTGGGTGGCATCCAAGCTGACCAAAGCCAAACAATAGTCTATTGACATATGGTTCATATTTTCATAGTATCTGTAATTGGCTGAGAGTGTCGAATGGATTTTATTATGTAAAAATCAGGAGCAGGGAATGGATTATAAAAACATTAAATTCGAGAAGGAAAACGCCGTAGCGATAATTACCATAGATCGCCCCAAAGTTTTGAATGCCCTCAATGATGAAACCGTAATGGAGTTGCATCACTGCGTGGACGAGATCGCCAAAGATCGCGAGATTCGTTGTGTGGTTCTCACCGGGGGAGGAGAAAAATCGTTTGTGGCCGGCGCCGATATCGGCGAGCTGGCAAAATGCGATGTTGTTTCCGGGAAAGCTACCTGCGTCAAGGGACAGGACCTGTTTTTTAAGATTGAAAATCTTGCCCAGCCGGTGATCGCGGCCGTAAACGGTTTTGCCCTGGGAGGAGGCTGCGAATTGGCCATGGCCTGCGATATCAGGCTGGCATCACAGAAGGCTAAAATCGGCCAGCCGGAGGTAAGCCTGGGGATAATTCCCGGCTACGGCGGCACCCAGAGATTGGCCAAAATCGTGGGGCCGGGTAAGGCCAAACAGTTGATTTATACCGGTGACCATATCGGCGCCGAAGAGGCATATCGTATCGGGTTGGTCGACGAGGTTTACTCGCCGGAGGAGCTGATGCCCAAAGCAAAGGAGATGGCGCAAAAGATAGCGTCCAAAGGACCGCTGGCCATCAAAGCCGCCAAGGAGGCCATAAATACCGGCCTTTATGTAAACCTCAGGGCGGGCTGTGAGCTGGAAGGAACCCTTTTCGCCGGCATATGCGCGTCAGAGGATAAGGCTGAAGGCACCAAGGCGTTTCTTGAAAAGCGGAAGCCGGAGTTTAAGGGAAAATAGGAAATCGATTTTGTGGGGAATATGTGTATTATTTGGGTTAATAAAGTAAAATGATTAACAGAGAACTGGATCTAAATTCTCGAAATATACGGGATGCTGTAGAGGAACAGGTAAAACGAGAGGGGATAAAACCCAAACCTGTAAAGCCGCTGGAGGCGCCTGTGTTGGCGCAGGCACATACGGCCATTTACAAAATGCACCGCTACTACGCCAGGAGACCTCATAACGTTTTCGCGAAACTTATAGAACATTACACCAACCCTGGAGATATTATTCTCGATCCATTTTGTGGAGGGGGAGTGACTGTAGTAGAGGGTCTGAAGCTTAAACGGCGGGTTATCGGAGTGGATATTAATCCACTCGCGACATGGGTTACGAGAGTTGAGGTTGAGCCAGTTAATTTAGATTTGCTTGAAAATATTTTCGAAGAATGGTTTGCATCAGTCACAAAGCTTATAGAGCCATTTTTTAAAACCAAATGCCCGAAATGCGGTGGTTACGGGTCGGCGGAATGGTATGAGTGGTCAAATATCGTTGTTTGTCCAAACTGCCAAAAAGATATCGTACTCGGTAAAGCTAAGAAAATAAGATCAGGTCTATTCGAATGTCAAAATAAACAGTGCAAGAGTCGAATACAGCCGAGCGAATGCGAATGGAAATCTGATAGACTGTTATCTGTTTTAGTGAATTGCAATAAGTGTGGCGAGGGCACACACAGAGAAGTGCTGGCGGGCGATACGAAAAAATTCAGCAAGATAATAAAGGAGGAAAAAGCCTATTTAAAGAAATTTGGATTAAAAATACCGAATGAAAAGTTCCCGGATATGGATAGAGCCAGAGATGATAATATATTTGGAAAAGGCGTTACGCATTTCCGTGATTTGATGACAGTAAGACAGAGAATTACAGCAGCTTTATTGAAAAAAGGGCTAACTATAAAGAAGAAAACAAATCCTGAACTTGGAGCTCTCTACCATATCTTTTCAGGAACATTAAGATATGTTAACAAATTCGTTTTTCAGAGCCCAAATTGGCAAAGCGGAAAACCAATAGAGTGGGCTGGACATAATTACTGGTTACCCTTTTCGTATTACGAATTAAATCCATTACCACCACTTAAGAAAAGATTTAAAGCAATCAAAACAGGTAAAAACGAACAAATTAAGACAATCGGTGCTTTTTGCAAATTCCCGAAAACGCCGAAACAATGGTCCGAATTAAATGATGGAGCTACCTGCTGGATATTAACTCAATCGAGTCACGATATAAATATACCTGATTCGTCTGTTGATGCAATTATAACTGATCCTCCCTTCGGTGGTAACGTTCAATATGGAGAGCTTTCGGATTTCTATCTGGTATGGCTAAAAGAATATTTGAGCTTAAAAGGACTTTCTGATAAGACGATGGAGGCCCTTGAAACCCGTCATCAGGGATTTGACGGAGCTAAAGATAGAGACTTTTACGAGAATATGCTTTTCAAGATTTTTAAAGAATGTAGAAGGATTTTAAAACCGGATGGCTGGATGGTAATGACATTTCATAATAGGGATATCGGCGTTTGGATGTCGTTACATAGGGCCGCGCTAAGAGCCGGTTTTAGACTTCCGTATGAGAGTGAAACTGCAAATAGAGGTATGGTTTATCAGCCTCCGGTGCAGAATTATACGCAGACAATTCACCAGCGCGCTGCAGGATCTATGCTTGGAGATTTTATTCTGTCATTCAAACCGACTGAAGCCCCAATTCAACTAGAAGCGATTAAATCGCAATTGTCAATAGAAGAGGAAAAAGGTTTAAGGGAAAAGGCTGAAGAAATTATAAAATATCATGGAGGGGCCGATGAGACAACCTTGATGACGGGCCTAATTCCATATTTATCCCAAAGCGGATTACTGGCCCGTATCGCGAGATTCGATTTAAGAATTCTTCTTAACAACGGTCCTTTCGTATACAATAAGACTGATAAAAAATGGTATTTGAGCGATATGATGCGGGAAGGTGTTCCATTGATTGCGATGGCCATGATACCTGCAGAAGAAGCCACTGAACAACTAGTTTATAGTTTTCTTTCTGACAAAAAACATGCTACTTTGGATGACCTTCTCGTTGTTATTTATTCACAACTGGTAAATTCATACCGTCCGCAAATGTCAACAATTGATAAAGTACTAACAAAATACTGCAAAAAGATAAAGCGTAAAGGACAGAAAAGAGAACTCTATGTCTGGGACCCACAAAAGAAAACGCCGGATCAAATAAGAGAGATTATTGAGACGCAGCTTCCATTGTCACTGGATCTATCAGTTCCAACAGATCATAATACAATTATAGCAACTCTATGCCAGATAGCAACAAAAAGAGGTTTATCTGTGCATGTGGGCAAAACAGAACAAAGAAAATCTCCGTTGCTGGCGGCAGTTAGTATTCCCTTTACCGGATTGGAGCTTGGTTTGCCACTAAAGGCGATTCGTTTTATTAAGGAGATTGACCTTATTGTCTTGAAAAATTCTACTATGCTGGCAGCAATTGAGGTTGCGACAACAATATCAACTTTTAATAAAGCGGTAAATGACAGATTTAGAAATCTGATAGCGATTGCTCCAAATTTGAATGTTACATTGAGTGTATTAGTAAGATCCGAAGATTTAAATAAAGCTCACGATGAATTGTATACGACAGCTAACGTTAGAACCGACCTCGCTAAAAAGGTAAACTTATATGCCATATCAAAAATAGATGAAGAAGATTTTTTTGACGCCATAATAGGGCATTCAATTTAGAGCGATTTAAATAGGAAAATTCCCGAAAAAATGGTCAATAATTCAAAGGAAGATTATGAAAAAAATCCCCTGGCGCCGGGTTCGGCTTACCTTGATTATTGCGTCAAACAGGGATGGCTTGTAAAAAGCGGCGAGGGCGATTCGGCGATATACGAGTTAACTCCCGAAGGTGAAAAGAAGTTGGCAAACGTACCCCTTAATTTTGACCTATCCACTCTCGAAAAAGGCGAAAAAGAACCGCGAAAGAAATACCGGCGGAGAAAGTAATTTTCGCGATCTGTTTTATCCCGCGAAGAATTAATAAGTTTATGGATTTCCGAAAATAATGAAAGTCGCTGTGACAGGGGCGGGCGGATTTCTGGGGCAGGCGCTGGTGCACGAGCTTCTGGAATCCAGGCATGAACCGCTGGCCATAATTAAAAAGGAATCTGACGCCGACGAATTCGACGACAGCAGACTTAAAATCGTGTGCCAGGATCTATCTAATAGGGAAGGATGTGCGGGGATTTTCAAGGGTTGCGACGCGGTGGTTCATTGCGCGGCGCTAAGACGGGATTTCGGCAGCCGGCGGGAATTCGAAAGAATGAATATAGAAACCACCCGCAACGTTATGGAAAATGCTCTCAAGGATGGGGTATCCAGGATAATTCATATTTCATCAACGGCGATTTACGGCAACGAGCGCAACCATGTGGGCACGGACGAAGAGGCTGACTACGGCGAAAGAATTGTCGATCTTTATACCCGCACCAAGATAGAGGGTGAAAAGATAGTTATTCGGATGGTTGAGGAGGATGGCCTTCCGGCCATAATTCTCCGGCCGGGGCATATATGGGGGCCGGGAGACAGGAGGATTCTGCCTTTTATTGTTAACGGCCTGAAATCAAGGCGGCTGGCGCTGATCAATGACGGCGGCAATTTCCTGTCTCTATCATATATAGACAACGTTATCGAGGCGATCAAGCTGGCGCTTGAAAAAGAAGACGCATCCGGCGAAATATACAATATAACGGACGGTTCCAAAGTGACATCCAAACGGTTTATCTCCGATATTATCGCCGTTCTGGGAATAGATTATAAAATCAGAAACGGTGCCTATCCCTTTTTATATGGCGTAGCGTCTATGATCGAATGGTATTTCAGGCTGGTGCGGAGAAAAAGCCGTCCTCCGTTTACCAGGTACATGGCGAGGTTTTTGCGCTACGACTCATTTTTCGATATAACGAAGGCGATGCAGGAATTGGGATATAAACCGAGGATATCGTACAAAGAAGGAATTACACGTGTAATCCCTTATCTGCGCAGTCTTTATTACGGCCAGAAATAGATCTCAAATCCCTGTATCGTCCAGAAACTCCACGGCCCTCCGCAGATGCGGCACCACGATGGATCCGCCCACCGTGTAGGCCACGCTGAAGATCTCGAAGAATTGCTCTCTAGTTACGCCATTTTCGTGGCATTTGATAATATGGTATTTTATGCAATCGTCACATCGGAGCACCATGGAGGTCGTCAGGCCCAGCATCTCCTTGGTGCGGACATCCAGGGCCCCGGATTGATAAGTTAGCGTGTCGACCGAATAAAGCCTTTTTAATACTTTATTGTCCTCCGCAAGGATTCTTTTATTCATCTTATCGCGGTAGGAATTGAATTCGTCCAAAAGTTTACGCATTATTGCCTCGTTTCTATTGATGATATTTATATTTTTCCGGGAAAATTCATATATGATCTGGAGGGATATGGCAAGGATGATTTTAATAAACGGTATTATCGCCGTAGATTGGGTCCCGTGTGTCCCATCGCGGGGAATTATCCGACACTGGAAAGTGTCGGCTATTAAGGGAATATAAAGTTTCAAA